>NZ_NHCK01000005.1:0-10680 GCF_002172815.1 Hyphomonas sp. TMED31
GAAACACCAATCTCCAAACCATTGTCCAAAATTCGGTTTGTGGATGCGCCGGCCCAGATCATGCCGAGCGCCTGCTCATCCGCATCGGGCGCCAGAACTATCGTAGCCCCGAATTCGGTTTCCGTTTCCCACGGGTTCCAGTCCTCTTCCCATTGGGCGTGCGCAGAGGGCATCGCGAGCAGGACCATCAGCAGCGAGATTCCCACGACTTTCATTCCGATCCTCCATCCGCCACCACGCGCAGATCAGCACTGGCGAGCCTGTAAACCCCTTGTTATACAAACGCCCGTCAACAAGGTCTTGCACTCAGGAACTTTCTTCATGGTCAAATATGTTTTCTCTGCGGCGGTTGCCGGCATGCTGATGGTTTCAGGCTGCCAGTCCAGTTCAGGGCCCAGCGCCGAGGCGCGCGTCGTTCAACAGAATATCGGCAGCGTAAATCCATATCTCTGGCGCGCATCGCTCGACACGTTCGAGAACATGCCTGTTGCAACGGCTGATCCAATCGGCGGCCTGATCAATTATGACTGGAAGTCTTTCGAGACCGCGCCGAACGAGCGCATCAAGGCAACGGTCTACATTCTTGATACCCGCCTGCGCGCAGATGGCGTGAAAGTCTCGGTATTCCGTCAGGAAAAGAATGAATCCGGCGAATGGGTTGATGTCAGCGTCGATCCGGAAACAGCGCTTCAGCTTGAGAACAAGATTCTGGATCGCGCGCGCTTGCTGAAAAATTCCCAGCTGGGCTAAGCCCGGCCGACACATTTATCCAGAAAGGTCAGGGCCATGGCGACCCGTTACGATCCGCAAATTGCGGAACAGAAATGGCGTGCAGCCTGGGACAAGGCCGCGCTATTCACCGCGAAATCTCCAGCCGAAGCTGGCGATGCACCGAAGGCTTACGTGTTGGAGATGTTCCCGTATCCGTCGGGTCGCCTTCATATGGGTCATGTGCGCAACTACGCGATGGGCGATGTTGTTGCGCGTCACAAGCGCGCCAAAGGCTATAACGTCCTGCACCCGATGGGATGGGACGCCTTCGGCATGCCGGCAGAGAACGCCGCAATGGAGCGGAACGTCCATCCGGGCGAATGGACCTATCAGAATATCTCCGCCATGAAGGCCCAGTTCATGAAGCTCGGCCTGTCGCTGGACTGGAGCCGTGAGTTTGCAACGTGCGATCCTGAATATTACGGCGCACAGCAGGGACTATTCCTGAAATTCCTGGAAAAGGGCCTTGTCTATCGCAAGGCCTCCAAAGTGAATTGGGACCCTGTCGACAATACTGTGCTGGCCAATGAGCAGGTGATTGACGGCCGTGGCTGGCGCTCTGGTGCATTGGTCGAGCAGCGTGAACTGACACAATGGTTCTTCCGCATCACCGACTATGCAGAAGACCTGCTGGAAGAAGTGAAAAAACTGGAACGTTGGCCTGAGAAAGTACGCACGATGCAGGCGAACTGGATCGGCCGGTCGGAAGGCCTGCAGATGCGGTTCGAGTTCGACTCGGCAGCACCAGCCGGCTTCGATCACGGCATCGAAATCTTCACGACTCGTCCTGATACGCTGTTCGGCGCAAGCTTTATCGCCTTGTCGCCAGATCACCCACTGACGATTCAATTGGCTGATAAATCCGACGAGCTGAAGGCTTTCCGTGCAAAATGCGCCCAGATCGGAACGAGCGAAGAAGCTATCGAGAAAGCCGAGAAGCTCGGCTTCGACACCGGTCTGACCGTTAAACATCCATTTGATGACACGAAGACATTACCCGTTTGGATCGCGAACTTTGTACTGATGGGCTACGGCACTGGCGCGATTTTTGGCTGCCCGGCGCATGACCAGCGCGACATTGATTTTGCCCGGAAGTATGATCTCAACGTCACCCCAGTCGTTCTGCCTCCAGACGCCGATCCGGTCGAGTTCGATGTCGAAAGTGAAGCCTATACCGGGCCCGGCAGTATCTTCAATTCAGGCTTCCTTGATGGTTTGTCGATCGAAGACGCAAAGCGCGCGGCAATAGAGAAAATCGAAGCGATGGGCCTCGGCGAAGGGACGGTAAATTACCGCCTGCGCGACTGGGGCGTGTCGCGTCAACGCTATTGGGGCTGTCCAATTCCAGTGGTGCATTGCGACAGCTGCGGCGTCGTGCCGGTGCCTGAAGCTGATCTGCCCGTGAAGCTTCCGGATGAAGTGTCATTCGACCAGCCCGGCAATCCGCTCGAGCGGCACCCAACCTGGAAACATGTTGACTGTCCGAATTGCGGCAAGGCCGCACGGCGAGAGACCGACACGCTGGACACGTTTGTCGACAGTTCCTGGTACTATTCCCGCTTCGCCAGCACAAATGATCTTGAAGAGCGCGCCTACTGGATGCCGGTGGACCAGTATGTCGGCGGTGTCGAGCATGCGGTGCTTCACCTGCTCTATGCCCGATTCATTGCCCGTGCGATGCGCGATGTAGGCTTGCTTGACTTGCCGAACGGCGAACCCTTCGCTGGCCTCTTCACACAAGGCATGGTCACGCACGAAACCTACAAATCTTCAGCTGGCAAATGGCTACAGCCGTCTGAAGTCACGCGCGATGGCGATACCTGGATTGAAACAGCAACGGGAGCGGTTGCTACGGCTGGGCCAATCGAGAAGATGTCCAAGTCGAAGAAGAACACGGTCGATCCGGATGCCATTATCGACCAGTTCGGCGCGGACGTAGCGCGATGGTTCGTGCTGTCTGACTCTCCGCCTGAACGTGACGTCGAATGGACACAATCCGGGGTCGAAGGCGCAGCTCGATTCGCGCAGCGTTTCTGGAGTGTCTTTGACGGATTGCCAGAAAACACTGAAATTGCGCCCGGTGATGATGCTGAATCGACAGCCCTCCGCAAGACGAGCCACAAAGCCGTAGCGGCAATTGACAAGGCGATCGAAGAGTTCCGCTTCAACTCTGCCGTCGCAACGATTCATGAATGGGTCAGCGCATTGAAGAAGGCCGAGTCAGCGGGTGATGCTGTGCTCGGCGCGCGGGTTGAAGGGGCATCCATGTTGGCACGGTGTGTGACACCATTCATGCCTCATCTGGCTGAAGCCTGTTGGGAACGGCTTGGACAACCGGCATTCGTGTCTTCGGCGCCGTGGCCCGTCGCAGATTCTTCACTGCTTGTTGATGATGAAGTGACAATGGCGGTGCAAGTCAACGGCAAGCGCCGTGGCGAAATCACTGTCCCGAAGAGCATGGAAAAATCAGATATCGAAGCCACCGCATCCGCTCTTCCGGAAGTGGTAAATTTCATTGAAGGCAAGTCCGTGAAGAAAATCATTGTTGTGCCCGGGCGCATCGTGAATATCGTAGTCGCATGAGACATTTGATTGCCATCGCTGCCCTAAGCCTGATCGCAGCTTGCGGTTTCCAGCCAGTCTATTCCAGCGGCTTTAATGAAGGCCGAGCAGGAAATATTACGGTCGAAAAAATTGATGGTCGCGCAGGATACGAGCTCCGCAGAACGCTGCTTCAGGAATTAGCGATTGGTCTTCCGAATGTATCTGAGCCTGCCACACTTTCTGTGAAACTCTCGGAGAGTCTGTCGCGCCTCACCTTCGAGACGGATGGCGCGGCGACCCGGTCCAGTATTGTGTCGAGTGGGTCATATGTCTTGAACTATGGTGGCAAGCGTCTTTCGGGACGACAAGAAGCTGAGATCAGCTTTTCTGTTCCTGATAGCCCATATGGCGATATTGCCAACCAAACTGGAGCAAGCACGCGAGCGGCGCGCCAACTTGGTAAGAAGATCGCGGATGATATCCGGCTGAAACTGTCGGCCGACTAATGTTATTAAAGGGCAAACAGGCCGCTGATTTTGCCCGCAAGCCCAAACCGTCGGTCTGGGCGGTTCTCGCATTCGGCGAAGATCCGGGGCTTTCATCAGACGCGGCCCACGNCCTGATCAAAGCCTGGACGCCCAAGGGCGCGACGATGGATGTCACCACACTGGATGATGATTCCATCAAGAAAGATCCCTCTCTCCTGTTTGATGGTCTTGAAGCCGTTTCCCTGCTGGGCGATCCGCGCGTCATTCGAGTGCGCACCAGCGGCGACAAGATTGCTGCTCTTCTTATAGAGNCAATTCAGAAAGGCGATTCTCAGGAAGAATACTATTCAGCCCGCCTGATCATCGAAGCCGGGGGCCTTCAAAAACGCTCGAAGCTGCGCGCGGCCGCCGAGTCCGCCCAGTCGACCGCCTGTCTTCAGCTGTTNGCAGATGATGCCGGCGNCATTGAACAACGCGTGAAGTCTGTCCTNAAGGCNGAAGGNGTCGAGATCATTCCGGAAGCGCTCGCACTCTTTGTAGGCGACCTGCCNGGTCACCGAAATCTTGCAAACTCCGAAATAGAAAAACTCGCACTCTATGCTCGTGGACTGGGCCGCCCACTTGATTTGAACGACGTCCGGGCGTTGTCCGCCACAGATGTCGATCACAATCTTTCAGCTGCCATTCGCGCAGCGCTCGATGGAAAGCCCGCACTGGTTCACTCCACACTTGATCGCCTGGCAGTTGCGGGAACGAGTGGAATTTCGATTCTGCGCTCCCTCCAGTTTGAAACTATGCGAATGCTGGATGCCCAGTCCAGGATGGCTTCCGGGCAATCCAATCCCGGTATGAAATTACGGCCACCGGTCTGGCAAAGTGAATGGGGCATGTTCAGTGCACGNCTCAGGAAATGGCCAACCAAGCGCCTGATGCGTGTCATGGAACGCATCTATGAGGCAGAGCAACAGGCAAAGTCCGGATCAGGTAGTGCAGATCCCGTGATACGTGTACTGATGAATGAGATCGCCCGAGCTGCAGAACTCGCCAGCTAGAAGATCAAAGCTTGTTCCGCTTGGCNGTGAGACGGCGGCATACATCATCCAGCTGTTCAAGATCGCGGTACTTGATCCGCAATTCACCGCCATTCTTTCCGTGCCGGATATCCACATCAAGCCCAATGGACCGTGATAAATCTGCTTCAAGCGCCTCGGTGTCGACGTCTTTCTCATCAGGCTTCGGTCGTGCAGATTTCGTTTCAATCGGCGTATCTTCACGCGCAGCTTTGGCATGAGCCTCCACTTCGCGAACCGTCAGGCCCTTCTCTACTGCCAGCTCTACAAGTGCTTCGGGATCCGGCGCACCAAGAGCCGCACGTGCATGCCCCGCAGTTATGTGGCCAGCTCTCACACGCTCTCGTGCAGCTTCCGGCAGCTGAAGCAAGCGTAGCGTATTGGTAATGTGTACCCGGCTTTTTCCGACACTCGTTGCCAGGCTGTCCTGAGTGCGACCAAAGCGCTGCATCAGCGCATCATAGGCTTCGGCTTCTTCAATCGGGTTCAGGTCCGCCCTCTGGACGTTCTCGATAATCCCAATTTCCAGCAGCTCGAGCTCGTCGGTATCGCGCACGACGGCGGGAATACTGGTCAGACCGGCGAGCTTGGCGGCGCGCCAGCGGCGCTCACCCGCAATGATCTGGTAGTCATTCTTCTGCTTTGGATCGGGGCGCACCAGGATTGGCTGAAGCACGCCTTTCGTCTTCAGTGACTCTGCAAGTTCTTGCAGAGCTGTTTCGTCGAACGTCCGCCGCGGTTGCTTGGGATTGCGTCGAATTCGATCAATCGCAATCTCTGATGCACCCTTTGCGCCACCCTCTTCCGATTTGGAATCGGGAGGTGATACCGCTTCGACTTCTCCAATCAAGGCAGACAGGCCGCGTCCGAGGCGGGAGGGTTTTGTCTTTCCGTCTTCGCTCATTGGGATCAGGCCGCGCGCGCTTTTTCACGTTGAAGAACTTCCGATGCGAGGCGGATATAGGCCTCACTTCCCGGACAACGATAATCGTATAGAAGCGCCGGCTTTCCAAATGACGGCGCCTCGGACAAACGCACATTCCGAGGAATGACCGTGTTATAGACCTTGGCACCAAAGAATGCCCGCACCTCGTCAGCCACCTGATCCGACAGATTGTTCCGGCGATCATACATGGTCAGGACAACGCCCTGGATTTCCAGATTCGGATTCAGGCCAGATCGGATAACTTCGACGGTGCGCAACAATTGGCTGAGACCCTCAAGCGCCAGGAACTCACACTGCAATGGTACAAGCAGCGCATCAGCTGCGGTCATCGCGTTCATGGTCAGGGACGACAATGATGGTGGGCAATCAATCAGAATATAGTCGTATTCAACGAGTTCGCCCTGCTCTGCGCGAGCAATATATTGATGAAGCGCATCCCGCAATTTGTACGACCGGCGGGAATCGTTCGCGAGTTCGGTTTCAACACCGGACAGATTTTCATCCCCGGGAACGATGTCCAAGCGCGGCACGATGGTTGAGAGAACAGCATCCTCCAACGGAATCTGATCAACGACGATATCATAGGATGTCTGATGACGATCCTGACGCTCGATACCAAGTCCCGTGGACGCATTACCCTGAGCGTCGAAGTCGACAATCAGGACACGGCGTCCGACGGCGGCCAATGCGGTACCGAGATTGATAGAGGTCGTGGTCTTACCGACCCCGCCTTTTTGGTTCACAACAGCAAATATTCTGGGTTTACCGCCTGCCACGTTCGAGCTCCCTCACGATCAAGATGACGCCTGACCCACCAGTGCGACTTGGAATCGCCTCATACGCGAAGTTCCAACTTTGCTGGGCGTCCGTCAATTCTTCTTTCCAGCGTTCGCCTTTTAGAAAAACCCCTGTGGCGCCGTTTTCCATCCAGGGCGACGCGTATTCCAGAAGTTTTGGCATTGGTGCGAACGCTCGCGCCGTCACAATTTCCGCATCGGAATTTGGTGCCGCCTCTATTCGACCCTGATAAACGGCGGCGTTCAGACTGGCTTCGGTAATCGCAGCGCGTAGAAACGCGCACTTTTTTCCAACGCTCTCCATCATCGTCACGTGCCCATTTGGACGGGCTGCAGAAACAATGAGTCCCGGAAACCCGGCGCCAGATCCCAGATCCACACATTTTGCCGCCTCGGGAACGTATGGAAGGATTTGAAAGGAATCGGCCACGTGTCGCGTCCAGATCTGCGGCCATTCACGCGGTCCGATCAAGTTTGACCGTTTGCGCCAAGCGTCCAGGGTTAAGATTATCGCGTCCAATCTTTCCGATGTTTCACGTGAAACATCGAATTCGGCGTGAAACGCCGCGCGGTCGTCAGAATTCATCATGAATGTTAACCGGCTTTCTTCCGACGCTTAACAAATCCAAGCAGCGCGGTCAGTGCGCCTGGTGTAACACCTTCGATACGTCCGGCTTGACCAAGAGTCGTTGGACGAACGGCTTCGAGCTTTTGGCGAACCTCGTTTGAGAGCCCTCCGACCTTGGAATAATCCAAATCCATCGGGATGGTCAGATCCTCATCGCGACGAAGCGCAGCCACATCTTCAGCTTGTCGTTCGAGATAAGAAGAATAAAGCGCTTCAATCTCAATCTGGGTTGCGATCTCATCGTCCAGATTGGCAAGTTCCGGCCAAACCGCCGAAAGCGCGCCCAAATTGATATCCTTATAGGACAGATACTCCCAAGCCGTACGGACGCGTCCATCTTGATTGACGGCCCAACCGGCTTGCGCCGCTTTAGCCGGTGACAAGGTCAAGGCATTCAATTGATCCCGGGTCTTTTGAAGCGCGGAGTGTTTCACGTGAAACACGTCTGCCCGGTGAGACCCGACACATCCGGCGGCAATACCCTTCTCGGTAAGCCTCTGGTCGGCATTGTCCGCTCGTAGTGCCAAACGGTACTCCGCCCGCGACGTGAACATTCGGTAGGGCTCCGTCACCCCGCGCGTGACGAGATCATCGATCAGAACGCCGATATAGGCTTCCGCCCGATCAAAAATGACTGGCTCCTGGCCGGAAGAGGCACGTGCCGCATTCAGACCGGCAACCAGGCCTTGAGCGCCGGCCTCTTCGTAACCGGTCGTGCCATTGATCTGGCCTGCCAGATACAAACCCTGAAGAGCCTGTACTTCCAACGAGGACGACAAAGCGCGGGGGTCGACATAGTCATATTCGATCGCATAGGCGTACTGCAGGATCTTCGCGTCCTCCAATCCAGGAATTGTGCGCAGAAAGCGCTCCTGGATTTCCTCCGGAAGCGATGTCGAAATGCCATTTGGGTAGACAGTATGATCGTCCAGTCCCTCTGGTTCCAGAAAAATCTGGTGGCGATCCTTGTCTGCGAACCGGTGAACCTTGTCTTCAATAGACGGACAATATCGCGGGCCACGTCCTGCGATCGCGCCAGAATAAACGGCGGACTGGTCAATATTCTCCGCGATAATTGCGTGGGTCTCCGGCGTCGTCCATGTGATGCCGCACTGGACCTGAGGCACAATAATTTCGTCTGTAAGATATGAAAACGGTATTGGCTCCGCGTCTGCAGGCTGCATCTCCAGCCGGTCCCACGCGATGGTCCGACCGTCGAGGCGGGCAGGCGTTCCCGTTTTCAAACGGCCCATCGGCAAACCCATACCGTATAGCCGGTCTGACAATCCAATCGCCGGCGCTTCACCAACCCGTCCGGCGGGAATCCGCTTTTCCCCAATATGGATCATACCTTTCAAGAAGGTGCCGGTTGTAATCACGACCGAAGCGGCGCGATACGCGTCGCCATCCAATCCGATCACGCCAGCGACATGATTATCTTCAACAATCAGATCTTCGGCCCCATCCTCAATGATTGTCAGGTTGGGATAGTCTGACAATTCATCCTGCATGGCTTCACGATAGAGCTTGCGATCAATCTGGGACCGCGGGCCCCAGACCGCCGGGCCTTTCGAACGGTTCAGCATGCGAAACTGAATGCCCGCCTTGTCAGCCAGGCGCCCCATCAAACCGTCGAGTGCGTCGATTTCCCGAACCAGATGGCCTTTTCCGAGCCCACCAATGGCCGGATTACAACTCATTTCGCCGATCGTCGCGCGCTTGTGAGTGACAAGCGCGGTTTGCGCACCCGTCCGCGCCGCGGCAGCTGCAGCCTCACAGCCAGCATGACCGCCGCCGACAACGATTACATCAAATTGGTTTGTGTCGCTCATGGCGCTACTTCAGATCCGGAGTTTCAGAAAGCCGCTATATAGCGGTTTGAGCCCCCAAACCCTAGGGGTCATTTGCCGATGCAGAATTCAGAGAACACGGCACCCAGCACATCCTCCACGCCGACTGCGCCAACCACAGCCCCCAGATGCCGGATCGCCATTCGAACATCTTCAGCCGCCAATTCTGGACCGGTACCCAGCTCAAGTGCATCGCGCGCAGCTATCAGACAGGCCAGGCCGTCAACCAGACGCACTCGATGACGAGCTCGTGTAATCACTGGCGCTTCGACCGATGAAGCCTTACCGGATATGAATTCAGACAAAGCCGTTTCCAGCGTCGGAACGCCTTCGCCCCGTTTAGCAGAGATCTTGTAATCATACGCAGGAAGGTTTGCCGCCATATCGCTGTCGGCCTTGTTTACCACAACTATATCGGTGGGCAGGCGGTAAGGGGAGGTCAGGACACTCAGGTCGGGCGCGCTCCCATCAACCATGAAGACGCGCAAATCAGCCTCTGATGCTACCCGCTCCGCACGGCGAACGCCCTCGGCTTCGATCTCATCATCAGTTTCCCGAAGTCCAGCCGTATCGGAAATCCAGACCACTTGGCCACCCATGACACGACGAATTTCAATCACGTCTCGCGTGGTGCCAGGTCGCGACGTCACGATAGCTGCCTCACGACCTGCGAGACGATTGAGCAGCGTGGATTTGCCTGCATTGGGTGCCCCAATGATCGCGATACGAAAACCGTCGCGGATCTTCTCGCCAACACCCCGGTCGCCGAGTGCGGCTTCGATATCGCCAATCAAGTTATTGAGTTTGCGGAGCACTGGCGCCGTAGTTTCTTCTGGCGCATCGTCTTCATCAGGGAAATCAACAACAACTTCAATCAATGCAAGTATGCCGGTAAGTTCCGCACGCCAGCGGTCATACTGTTCGGTCAAACCACCCGACAATTGTCGGAGAGCTTGAGCCTTCTGGGCGTCGGTCTCTGCCTCGATAATATCAGCAACACCTTCAGCTTCAGTCAGATCAAGTTTGCCAGCTTCGAATGCACGGCGCGTGAACTCTCCGGGTTCAGCCAGACGAACACCGGGTTCACTTATCAGTGTACTGATTGCATGGGAGATAACTGCCGGACCGCCATGAAGGTACAGTTCGAGCGTATCTTCACCAGTATATGAATGCGGTCCCGGCATGAAAACGACCAGGCCTTCATCGATCATGTTGCCGTCTTCATCGCGAAACCGGGTCAACGTTGCGCGACGAGGCTCGGGCAAGCCACAATCCAACAAGGCGCCTGCGATCTTCCAGATCCGGTCTCCGGATAGACGGATGATGCAGATAGCAGCGGGGGGCTGGCCCGAGGCGAGGGCGCAGATTGTATCGCGCTCGCTCATGGGCCAGGCGCTCCCTTAGTTTTTCATGGCTTCGAAGAACTCGGAATTGTTCTTCGTCTGGCGCAGCTTGTCGAGCAGGAAGTCAATCGCATCGTTCGTGCCCATTGGCCCGAGGATGCGGCGAAGAATGTAGATCTTCGACAATTGGTCAGCTGGAGTGATCAATTCCTCTTTCCGCGTACCGGACTTCATGATGTCGAT
>NZ_NHCK01000006.1:0-22126 GCF_002172815.1 Hyphomonas sp. TMED31
CGTGTCGGCGTCATCCACAAGCGCGATGCGAGAGAGCTCCGATGGATCGGATTTCGACATCTTCTTGGTGCCGTCCTTCAAGCTCATAACGCGCGCGCCCGGCCCTTTGATGAGCGGTTCTGGCAGCGGGAAAAAGCCTGGCGCATCATATTCACGATTGAAGCGGTCAGCGATATCGCGGCTGAGCTCCAGATGCTGTTTCTGGTCTTCGCCCACGGGCACATGCGTTGCCTTGTATGCCAGAATGTCTGCCGCTTGCAGAACCGGATAGGTAAACAGGCCAACGGAAGCGCGCTCAGCATCCTTGCCCGCCTTGTCCTTGAATTGGGTCATCCGCTCGACCCAACCCATCCGGGCGACACAGTTGAAGATCCATGCCAGTTCGACATGCGCCTTCACTGAAGACTGCGCGAACAGGATGGATTTCTTGGGGTCCACGCCGCAGGCCAGGAACGCCGCCGCAATCTGGCGGGTCTGGCTGAGCAGAGCCCCCTTCTCCATCGGCATTGTGATCGCGTGCAAATCCACAACTGCGTAAACGGCATCCCAGCCATCTTNCTGCANNTCCACGAACTTCTTCAGGGCGCCGAGATAGTTGCCCAGATGGAGGTTGCCNGTTGGCTGGATGCCCGAGAAAATNCGTTGCGGGCCACTATAGGATGCAGGTGTATCAGTCATGGGCAGGCGCTTTAGCGCGTTTGTCTANCGCCGCAAAGCCTGTCGAATGTCAGAAATGCGGATTGCCCCAGTTAAAAGCGCGGCAAANGCGTAAATNACCCCGCCCGCGAACACGATGGCTGCGGCAGAAGCGATCCGGGAATCCCACAACTCCGCGCGGATCTCGGGCAGGTTTTGNAGCATGAACCAGACCGCNGCAGACATGATCGCNGTGGCCAAAGCTGCACGCACCACACCAGAAACAAGACGCGGACCGGGCGTATACCATCCCCGCGCCAGCAAGGTCATCGCCAACAGCGCCGTGTTCATCCAGGCAGCAACGGAGGTTGCGATGGCCAGACCTATAAACCCAGCCCCGCCATTCGATTTCATCCAGAAGAAAAGACCCGCGCCCAGCACGGTATTGATGACGACGGAGACGAGCGCATAGCGCATTGGGGTCTTCGTATCTTCCCGCGCAAAAAATGCCGGCGCGAGCACCTTGATCAAAACGAAGGCAGGTACCCCCCANGCGAAATGGAACAGCGCGCTTCCGGACATGGCCGCATCAGATGGCAAGAATTCGCCGCGCGTAAAGAACGCATCNATCAGAAAGACCGGCGCAATCATCAGCGCCGCCGCCGCTGGCAGGGTCAGCGCCATGGCAAGCCCGATCCCTTCATCCATTGTCTGTCGACTGGAACCGTCATCGCTCGCGCGCGCAGCACGGCTGAGACGAGGAAGAATCGCGACACCAACCGCCACGCCGACCAGACCAAGGGGCAACTGATACAAGCGATCAGCCGCATATAGCCAGGATTTCGCCCCGACTTCGAAACTCGCCAGCGACTGGCTGACNATAATGTTGATCTGGGTACCGGACGCCGCGATCGTTCCGGGNATGGCAAGCTTCAAAACCTTCTTCACGGCGGGTGTCAGCCTAGGCCAGCCAATCAGGCTGAGGCGAACCTTTTGNCGATTGACGCCCCACCAAAGCGCGCCGGCCTGCAAAAGACCGGCGACAAAATACGCCATCGCAGCGGCAAGGGCTGTGCCCTCGGCGTCCGGAGCGACGAAGGCTGCCGGGATCAGACACAAATTCAGCAGTGTTGGCACGCCTGCTGACAAGACAAATCGCTCGGCCGAGTTCAAAACCCCTGACAACAAGGCGGCGATGGCCATGAACGTCAGATATGGCATCGTAATTCGCGTCAGCAGCACAGCCAAACCATAGCTTTCCGGATCGTCGGCCTGTCCGCCGTGTATCAGCAACAGCACCCATGGCATGAAAATTTGCGCCACGATGGTCAGCGCTGCCGTCGCCGCAAACAGAACTCTCAACGCTTCCTGCGCCACATCACGCGCCGCCTCTGCACCTTCTGCCTCCAAGGTGCGGGCATATGTCGGCACAAAGGCAGAGGCGAACGCCCCCTCAGCAAAAATCCGGCGGAACAGGTTCGGGAACTGTTGGGCCGTTGCCCAGGCATCACCAATCGGCCCGGCACCAATTTTCGCGATAAGCAGAATGTCGCGAACCATACCGAGAATGCGGCTGGCCAATGTCAGCGAGGATTGCACGAGTGTGTTGCGAGCGACGCTCATGCGGCCTCCCCTGATCGAATTCTCAGAAACTGTCCACGGCGCGTGATCGCTTCAGCTTCCTGGCCGGCGTTTCNGGTGCATCCGGTTCATGCTGCCCCAATGCGTCAAGAAGACGTTCTTTCAATGTCTCAATCCGGTCAGCATCCGTGAGCTTCTCTCCAGCAGCCGTCTGCACGTAAAAAGCATCGAACATACGCTCTCCATACGATCCGACATGCGCTGAATGGATAGACAAATCGCTTTCTGCCAGAACGCTCGCGACATCATAAAGCAGCCCGGGACGATCCCGGCCCGCGATGTCGACCACCGTATATTCCGTCGAAACATCATTCCGTATCTGGGCGGATGGTTGCACCAGAAAGGCCGCTTCGCGCCGTCCCATGCGTGCAGCGGCTGGCTCTTTCACGCTCGTGCCCGAAAGGGTCTGCTCCAATGCGGTTTCCAGACGTTGCAGGCGGGACGCGTCCTTCAATCCATAAGGCTGTTGTGAGCCATCCTGAAGAATGAAGATGTCGAGGATGCGTCCGCTACGATTGGTAAAGACCTGCGCTGAGACAACATTCGCTCCAAGATTTGCAAGGGTTCCCGCAAGGTCCGCAAACAGGCCGGGCCGGTCTTCCCCGCAGACCATGAGCGTGAGCGCCCCCCCTTCAGGCGGGAAGCGATAGCATACGACGCTCCCCCCCTCCTTCAGCGCTGTGGCGTGCCATGTCAGGTCCGGCACATCAAACCCTGTCCAGTATGCAGTCTCCATCTCAAGCAGCGTGGGCGGAATGCTTCCCAGCTCCTCCACAACAGATTCCCGCCGCGCTTCCGCTCTTGCTTCAAGATGCGCCTGTACGCCCGATTCATCCGCCCGACCGCCGCGCAAGGCAGCTGCCGTATTGTGGTAGAGGTCTGCCATCAGCTGCCCCTTCCAGGCGTTCCAAACGCCCGGTCCAACTGCGCGAATGTCCGCAGCCGTCAGGATGTAGAGCAAGCGCAACCGCTCAAGCGAGCCAACCAGATTGGCGAACTGCGTGACGGTTCGAGGGTCAGAAATATCGCGCTTCTGCGCGGTCTCACTCAGCTCCAAATGGTTGCCGACCAACCAGGCGACCAATTCCGTTTCGTCTTCNGGAATGCCCAAACGCTGACAAGCCCGCGTGGCTGTCTTCATGCCTTCGATTTGNTGNTCGCCTTTTCCCTTTCCGGTATCATGCAGCAGCATGGCAAGGTAAAGCGCNCGGCGATTCTCAACGAGCTGGAATATNTCGGTCGCAAGCGGNACGCGCTCGGCATTGANCTGCTCCATCTCCGCGATTGCCTCAACTGCGCGGATCGTATGCTCATCAACCGTGTAATGATGATACATGTTGAACTGTGTTTGGGCGACGATACCGCCAAACTCGGGGATGGCTTTACCCAGAACGCCTGCCTCATTCATCCGCCGCAGGATGAGACCAGGCTCCTTGCTGCCAAGAATAGCGTCCAGTATCAGCCGCCTTCCCTCATCGGAACTGCGAACGCTTTCATTCAGGGCACGCAAGTTCCGGGTAATCGCCGACAAGGCATTCGGATGAATATCCTTGTCTTCCCGGCGGGCAATAATGAAGAGCCGGAGCATGTTCAGCGGGTCATCCTTCATCACATCTTCAGATGTGATGCTCACCCGCCCGGCATCCACCACAAACCCCTTGTCAGCCAAGGCTTGCGGCGTTTTCTGTGGCAGCAGTCTGCGGAACCCTTCAGGCTTCTTCTTCTGTTCAGCCTCCAGCTTCGCCGCGATAATGCGCGTCAACGCGCCAACATCTTTCGAAACGAGGAAATAGCGCTTCATGAAACGCTCGACACCCAATTGCCCCGTACGGTCCCGATAGCCCATACGCGCCGCAATTTCCGGCTGCAGATCAAAGCTCAAACGTTCCTCCGCGCGCCCTGTCACATAATGCAGGTGACAACGCACCGTCCACATGAACTTCGCCGAGCGAATAAAGGACGTATACTCACTACGCGTGAACGGTCCGCCCTTCATTACGTCTTCGAGAGTCTCGCCACCATAAATATGCTTCACGATCCAGTAGAGGGTCTGCAGATCCCGAAGGCCGCCCTTGCCTTCCTTGATGTTTGGCTCAACCACATACCGCGCATCACCCTGTCGGGCATGACGGGCGTCGCGCTCGGCAAGCTTATCCATGATGAACTCGGCGTCTTTTCCTTCGACGGCTTCCTTCATGAATTTCGACATCATCTCGTCGGAAAGAGCTTGATCACCGCAGATGAAACGAGAGTCCAGCAGAGACGTCTTGATCGTTACGTCTTCTGCAGCCAGCTTCACACATTCTGCTGGGGTACGGAATGCGTTGCCAACTTTCAGCCCCATGTCCCACAATGCGTATAGCATGTACTCGATCACGCTTTCCGTGTGCGGAGAGGCCTTGTAGGCGCGCAGGAAAAGCAAGTCCGTATCTGACGACGGCGCCATCACCCCTCGCCCGTATCCTCCCGTCGCGAGAATGGCGAGACGCTCGGCCTCTGTGGGGTTGCGCGCACGGTGCACGTGCGTGGTGGTGAAATCATAAAGCGCATGCACAACCTCATCCTGCACGGCGGCAAGTAATCGGGCCGTATCCAGGCCGTCCGCCCCTTGCTGCAGTCGTTCTTGCGCAATCATGCGGCCTCTGAACATGGCGCCGTGCAAATGATCCAGGGCCGCTTTGCGCATCGCCTGCGCGTCCCCAAGATTATCAAGCGCTGCCGTGGTCAATTTCACCCTCAGCGAGCGACCATCAATGATGTTTGAAATACGCCACTTGCCCGGCCGGCGGCTCGTCCGGTTGCGGGATTCAACGAGAGTGGGCTCTTGCGCGGGTTTGGCGGGAGAATCTGTGCTCATGGATAGCCTATATAGCAAGTCACACTGTCCCGCCTATGCCATGATCACCGAAGGCCGGATTTTCCCGCTTCTCGACCTCAGGTGCGCTGCCAATCTGGCAATCCGGCGGCGTAATGCCCCGCATCCGGTCAGGTATTGATCTTTACCGGCAACACGCGGGATTTCTTGACCACGCCATAGGCGAAACTGGTCTCGACCGATGAAATCCCCGGCAGCTTCTGAAACGTCTGTCTTACCAATTGCTCGTATTCGTCGAGGCTGCCCGTTACGACTCGCAACTGATAATCTGAGCCACCTGCCATCAGGTAGCAGTCGAGTATCTCAGGCGTTTCCTCAACAATCTTCTCGAACTTCTGGATCGTGTCTTCTGTATGGATAGACAGGCGGATCCTGACAAAGCACGTTATCGGGTATCCGCAGGCCTTCTGGTCGATCGTCGCGGAATAGGCCTTGATGATACCGGCCTTCTCCAGATTGCGAACCCGGCGCAGACAGGGAGATGGAGACAATCCAATTTTCTCTGCGAGATCCTGATTCGTCAGACGGCCATCCTCTTGAAGGGCCTGAACGATTTTAGCGTCAATTTTATCCATACCACCCTCGAACTGGTATAATATGCCAATCATCACGCCATGCTTGGCATAAATTGACAGCACCTGTCCCGAGAGCGCTGCTATATTGCTTCGACAGACAGCAAGGTTCCCCCATGGCCCTCAAACCGTCACGCGATCCAGGATTTGCAACCCGAGCCATTCATCATGGCTACTCACCTGCGAATCATTCGCACTCTCTTACTCCGCCCGTCCACATGACGTCTACCTTCGTTTTCCCCGATACTGCAACAGGTTCGGCACTTTTTGCGGGGGAAACCGAAGGGCATTTCTATTCTCGCATCTCCAACCCCACGCTTGAAGTCCTCGAAACGCGCTTGGCGAACCTTGAAGGGGCCGAGGCTGGTCTTGCGACGGCCAGTGGAATGGGCGCGATTGCTTCGACGCTCTGGACGCTCGTCAAACCCGGCGACGAGATCATCACGGACCAGACGCTCTATGGCTGCACCTTTGCGTTCATGCGGGATGGATTGTCTCGCTTCGGTGTCAAAGTTCGGCATGTGGATCTGAGAGACCCGGAGAATCTGCAGGCGACAATTAGCGACACGACGCGGATTGTGTACTTCGAAACGCCAGCAAATCCCAACATGCGCCTCGTCGACATCGCCGCGGTGTCGTCAATCGCGAAACAGGCCGGCGCGCTGACCATTGTAGACAACACCTACGCGACGCCCTTGCTGACGCGCCCGATTGAGCTTGGCGCGGACCTGGTTGTCCACTCCGCCACCAAATATCTGGGCGGGCATGGAGATTTGGTGGCAGGTGCTGTGTGTGGCCCGGCTGACCTTGTTCAGGACATTCGCCTGATTGGTGTGAAGGACATGACCGGCTCAGTGATGGCGCCCCTGACCGCCATGCTGGTCATCCGGGGCCTCAAAACCCTCCAGCTAAGGATGATGCGCCATTCTGAAAGCGGCCTTCGCATCGCCAACTGGCTCGAACAGCATCCCGCCGTTTCAGCCGTGCACTATCCCGGTCTGCCAAGCCACCCTCAGCACGATCTGGCCAAACGCCAGATGGCGGACTTTGGCGGCATGATCGCCTTTGAACTGGCCGACGGGTTTGAGGCCGGGACGAGAATGATGGACCGACTACAGCTCATCCAGCGCGCCGTAAGCCTTGGGGACGCCGAGTCTCTGATCCAACACCCCGCCAGCATGACCCATTCGACCTACTCTCAGGAAGAACGCCTCGCCCACGGCATTTCAGATGGCCTCGTCCGTCTGTCGGTCGGATTGGAGGATTCAAAGGACCTGCTGACAGATTTGGATATGGCACTCGGTAGCGATCGCAGCTAAATTCCTATTCAACGGGTCTTTGTTCGTCCAGCAAGTCAGCCTCAGAACTGCTGGCACGTTCGGCATCGACTTTCTCATCAATCGTATTGTCAGCCGCGACATCGGAATCATAATTTGAACTCGGTCGAGCTTTCACGCGCGGCTGTTCAGCTGCCCCAGCGCCGCGGCTTTCAGGCTTTGCGCTTTTTAATGCATCTTCCACGCCGCTATCGAAGCGAACACGATAAATCGGTTCCGGCAAGGTGAAGCCCCCCTCTTCCAAGACATCCTTGGTAGCGACGATCGCAAGACCTCGGGCCTTGGCGAAATTCGTTTGCCTTTGATCAACCCAGCCCATGAAGCGCAGCACAATATTTGAGTCTCCGACAGTCTGCACGAGTGCTTCAGGCTCTGGGCGGGATAGCACGAACGACATGGCCTTCAGTCGATCAAGGCCTATCTGCATTGCCGCCACAGGATCATCAGCTGCGTCAACACCGAGTTCAAATTCAAAACGGCGCTCTGGGTTACGCGTATAATTCAGAATCACTGCCTTGAAGACAGCGGAGTTAGGAATGCGTAGATGGTTGCCGTCCAGCGTCATCAGGATGGTCGAACGCGAAGTTAACCGCATCACCTTTCCCTCATGCTCATCGATGACAACGTGCTCGTTCGCCCGGAACGGTTGGCGTACACTGAGCATGATTGAGGACACATAGTTTTCCAGCGTATCACGGACCGAAATGCCGATTGCCAGGCCAATCACGCCAGCACCGCCCAGGATCGTTCCCATCAATGCAGTCGCGCCAAGCACATTCATCGAGACGATCAGCGCAACCAACAGCATCAGTATTCGGAACGCGCCGGACACCAACTCCTCAAGGAAGGGATTCGGGAGCGCCCAACGCCACAGGCTACGCCACGAGGCCACAAGATGCCCCACTAAAGCCAGGAACAGGAAAACCGCGAGGGCTGCGCCATACAGTGGTAAAGCGCGGTAAAGCTTGTCCAGCCTCCCGGAGGGGTCTCCGAAAAACGGCCCGTCACCATTATCTACCGATAACCTTCTTTCTATCTGGTTCTCAACTGTGACAACCCCATTCACGCGCAGGGCAATTTCTTCAGCGCGAACTTCCGCAGCCGTGTTCGCCACTTCTCCACCCAGAGTGACCACACCGTGGCTTACGTCCACGGTCACTTTGCGCAGCGTAGCAATCTCATCGAAAATACCGGAAATACGCGTCTTGATTTCTGAATCGCTCGCCTGTGGTGGCGGAGTCTGGATAGCAGGCGTAGGATCCTCGATCGGCCCTGATGATTGCGCAAACGCTATCGGGCCGACCACCGCAATGCAAAGCATCATCAGACTGACGCATACTCCATTTGCCAGCGAGCAAAGATTGCCGATTGCGATTTCGTTCCGTTTCACCTGCGCAGAATACGTGAAACAGTTGAAAGTTCCATTCGGGCAAGTCGTCAGCTANCTCACGACTTCAAACTCATCCCCAAACCAGAGCGGAGAGTTTGCCANGTCTATGAACTTCTTTTCGTCCTCCAGCAGTTCGGCGCCGGCTTTTGCCGCCGCCGCGNTGNTNTTGGCGGCCATGGCCTNTTCGCTTTTGAACCATAGCTCAGCGACGCCATCATAANCTGGAGGACCACCGCGGCTCGCCTGCATGCTGGCATTCAAATTATCATGCNATGTATGATTCTGCACGTAGCGGAGGATCCCTAAAACCTCCGCATGCTTCGCCACCAGTGGTGCATGCTTCTCTCGCCAATAGACTTGAAATTCCTCTCGGCTGAGATGTGGCAATCGTCGCAGGCAGAACGTCAGCTTGATCATAGCAAATCACCCCCCGCCGCACCGGCGGTTGTACCATCCTTCTTGAAAGCGCGGATGACATTCTTTCCCGTGATCCATTTGTGCACCTCATCCGGCCCATCGACCAGGCGTTGTGAACGAATGTGTGTGTACCANGCGGCCAGAGGCGTATCGAGCGAATAGCCAAGCGCGCCGTGCAGCTGGATTGCTGTGTCCACNACCTTGTGAACCATATTNGCCAGATAGACTTTGGCGATACCGTTTTCCTGGCGCAAATCCATGCCGTTTTCCGCCTTGTAGGCGATATGCATCANCATGAGGCGCGCGATGTAGAGCTGGCTGGCACACTCCGCGAGCATGAATTGAACGCCCTGCCGGTCTTCGAGGGGCTGGCCAAAGGTTTCCCGATTGGTGACATGTTCCGTAGCAAGATCGAGTGCCCGCTGAGCCATGGCCACATTGTGCATGCCGTGGCGCAGGCGACCATAGGCAAGACGATGCTGGCCCATTGAGAATCCGCCCCCTTCCCCACCGAGCAGATTCTCCTCGGGAACAACGAGGTTTTCGATCTTCACTTCCGCATGTCCGCCGCCCATCTCCTCATAATGGGGCCCGTGAACTGCCATGGTCGGGATATCCCGGATGATCTTGTAGCCGGGATTTGGCAGCTCAACGATAAACGTAGAGAATTGCTGATGGCGGGGCGCATCGGGATTTGTCTTCGCCATGACCACGGCGATGTCGGCTGCCGTAGCCGCGCTCGAAAACCACTTCTCGCCGTTCAGGACGTAATTTCCCTTGCCATCCTTCTCGGCGCGCGTCTGCATCCCGGTAGCGTCTGCCCCGGCTGCTTTCTCCGTCATCGAATAGCAAATCCGCTTTTCGCCATTCAGCAGTGGNTTCAGATACGTCTCTTTCTGAAAAACCGTACCATGTGCCAGCAGGGTCAGCATGGTGGCGTCATCCGGCCCCTGAGAGTTCATCGACAGAGCGCCAAGGTGGCTTTGGCCGAGTTCCATTTGCACGAGCGCATTGGCGAGCGGGCCAAGCCCCATGCCGCCATGCTCTACCGGGATGAAGGGGCACCAAAGCCCACGCGCCCGCGCTTTCTTCCGCAATTCGGGCAACACCTCCTTGAAAGGCCTACCCGCAGCCATTTCCTTCTCCGCGGGAATGCACTCATCTTGCACCCACTGGCGCACGCGCTCGCGAACTTCCTTGGCATCCTCCGGAATCGTGAAATCAATCGCCATTGCCTGTCTCCCTTTGTCGTTTTGAAGGGAGGCTAAGTCGGAAGCGTTTTGTAGAACAGGCTGACTTCGCGTCAGCAATACGTCACTCGTAGTCGACTTTCTCGAGGTACAAGCCATCGGGCGGCGAAATTGGCCCGCACTTCGTTCGGTCTGCAGCCTCCAGAATCTGCTTGATCCATTGCACCGGGCGACGGCCACGGCCCACTTCGACCAGACTGCCGACCATTGAGCGCACCTGCCTGTGCAGGAAGCTCTGAGCGCGACAGGTCAGTTCGACCCTGTCACCATATCGCGACACGGAAATGGCATTAAGCGTGCGAAGCGGCGAATTTGCCTGACAATCCGTGTCGCGAAATGTCGTGAAATCGTGCGTCCCGACCAGGTGTTGCGCCGCTTCGTGCATCTTGTCCGCATCAAGTGCAGACGGCACGCGCCAGGCCAATCCACGCTCCAGTGTCAGGTCCGCCCGCCGGTTGACGATGATAAATCGATAGTGGCGTTCGGTAGCACTGAAGCGGGCACTGAACTCATCGTCGACTTCTTCGGCCTTCAGGATAGCAATCGGATGAGGACGCAAATGGAAATTCATCGCATCGGCGACCTTGTGGCCACGATCGATCTGCAAATCCATGTGCGCGACTTGCCCGGTGGCATGCACACCACTGTCTGTGCGTCCCGCGCCAAACACTTCGACTGGCGCGCCATCATCCAGTTTGGTCGCGGCCTCTTCCAGCGCGCCTTGCACAGTCGGGAGCCCTGGCAGGCGCTGCCAGCCCTGAAACGGGCCACCGTTGTATTCTATGAGCAGTCTGTATCGTGGCATCGCGCTGCCCTAGCCAAAGGCAGGCGGATAGGTCAACCGTCCGGACGCTGGCGCATCGGGATGAAGGCGCAACGCCATGAACGCTTCGCCTGACCAATCGCTATCGAACGGTGCAGCCAGATCCGCAGAAAACCCAAATCGCGGATAGTATTCGGGATGACCCAACACGAACACAATTTGTTCGCCTGCTCCTTCCAACGCCATAAGCCCCATCTGGATCAGGCCGCTTCCGATACCGGTCTTCTGAAAATCAGGATGAACCGACATCGGTCCCAATCCGACGGCGACTGGCGCGCCGTCGATGCATATTCGGAAAAACTGGATATGGCCGGCAATCAGATTGTCATCGCTCGCGACCAAGGAGAGAACACTGTCTTCGCCTTCGGACATAGCCTTCACAATCCTGCCCTCGTCCTTGCCACCAAATGCAAGATCATTCAGGGCGATGATTTCCGCGAGATCCTCGTCTCGGGCGGGTCGAATCCAGAAACTCATCAGCCGAACACCGTATCCGGAGCAATTGCTTGTCCTTTCAGGAACTGCTCAGCATCCATCGGCTTCCCTCCTGGTTTTTGCAGCTTGAGGATACGCACAGCGCCCCCATCGCCACAAGCCACGAGNAAACGATCATCCAGAACCATGCCAACTGGCGCGGACGTTTCGCGCCCGGACCGCCGGCTCATCAATAATTTCAGCCTGATTGGCACATCCTTGCNCGGCGGCGTCCATTCGCACCAGGCACCCGGAAACGGTGAAAGCCCTCTTATCTGGCAATCCACCTCCCGCGCCGACTTGCCCCAGTCAACGCGCTGGTCCGCCGGGCCGAGCTTCGCGGCATAAGTCATCCCTTCTTCCGCCTGCGGAACAGGCGTGAGACTTCCATCCGCCAACCCAGCCAGCGCGCGGGGCGCAAGCTGTGCTGCCAATTCTGCCAAGCGATCGTGAACTGAGCCTGCGGTGTCTTCTACCGTGATGGGTGTACGTTCAGTANCGACGACCGGGCCTGTGTCGAGCCCCGCCTCCATCATCATCGCATCGACACCCGTTTCCGTGTCGCCGGCCATAATCGCACGTTGAATTGGGGCTGCGCCACGCCAGCGCGGCAGGATCGATGCGTGCATGTTGAGACACCCCAGCCTGGGCGCATCCAGAATAGCCTGAGGCAGGATCAGCCCATAGGCGACCACAATTGCTGCATCGAGTTCCAGCGCAGCAAATGCCTCCTGCTCCGGTGGCTTNTTGAGGGATTTTGGCGTGCGCACCTCNATGCCTCTCGCTTCGGCGAAAGCATGCACCGGTGTCGGGGTCAACTTCTTGCCCCGCCCGGCAGGCCGGGGCGGCTGGGAATACACGCAAACGACTTCATGGCCTGCCGCCATCAGTGACTGAAGCACACTGACGGCGATATCGGGGCTGCCCATGAAGGCAAGACGAAGAGGTTTTGTCATGCNGTCGGAGATAAGCGCTCAGAGACGTTTTTGAAAGCGCAGAGTCCAGGANGTGTCAGCGCATTGCCGNTGTCATGCTGAACGGCACCACCCCGCTTCCACCAACAACAAATACNANAACGGCGGCAAGAATCAGCGCCAACATCCATCGGANCCANGANAACGCGAAAGGATTTCCGCGTTTCCTCATCTGGATCAGGCTGCGCTCTTCTGCTTGAGTCGCTTGATCTTCTTTACCTTNTCCACGGCGCGCTGGCGCTTCAGGCGAGANAGGTANTCNATAAACAACGTGCCTTCGAGATGGTCCATCTCGTGCTGGATGCAGACCGCATACATGCCGGTCGCAATTTCCTCGACCTCGTTGCCATCATAGTCGAGATACTTCACGCGGCACTCTGTCGGGCGCTCAACTTCCTCGAAAATATCCGGCACCGACAGGCACCCCTCTTCATAGGGGGCCTTGTCCTCAGTCAGAGGAAGGATTTCNGGATTTACGAAATAGCGCGGCTGCGCCTCCTCACCTTCCTTGGCCAGATCCATCACGATCACCCGCAACGGAACNCCAATCTGGATCGCAGCAAGGCCAATGCCCGGCGCGTCGTACATCGTATCCAGCATGTCATCCATAAGCGCGCGAATGTCGTCAGTGACGCCACCCTCGACGGGTTTCGACACTTCCTTCAGACGCGGGTCCGGGACGGTGAGGATTTCTCTGATAGCCATAANGATGAAATATGTACGCTGGGCCGGATGGTCAACACTTGCCCCTCATTCGGCGGCAAGGGGTTTCTTCGGCGCCCCAAAGTCCAGCTCTCCTGTGTTTTCAGAAACATTCGCCCTGTTTTCGATCTGTTTCGGCTCAGACAAGGTTTTCGAAGGCGGTGCGATTTCCATGTCCTCGAACTTGCGCAGTGTTGGCAGNACCCGTTTATCAAAAGATCCCATGGCTGAATTGAAGTGATCAACCGACCCGTTGAGAGACTTCCCGAGCTTTTCGATATGGCCCAGCATCACGCCCATACGGCCGTACAATTCGGCCCCCAATTCAGCCGCAGCCATGGCATTTTCATTCTGGTGANGCTGCCGCCACAGATGGGCGACGGTTCGCGCAAGCGCGATNAGTGTNGTGGGCGTTGTGACGATAACCTGNCGGCTCATTGCTTTCTCGATCAGGTCTGGCGAATGCTCCAAAGCNGCCGCGAAGAAGTTTTCCCCTGGAATGAACATGGCAATATAGTCGAANCGTCCGCCCAGATTGGACTGATAATCCTTTGACGCGAGCCCATTCACGTGGCGCTGAACGCTGGCAGCATGCGCTTTCANGTGCGCCGCCCGTTCNGCNGGGTCTTCNGCGTTTACGGCTGACATGTATGATGCGAGCGAAACCTTGGAGTCGACGACGATCTGACGCCCCCCCGGCAAGTGGATGACGGCATCCGGACGCTGCCGCCCCTGCTCTGTATCGTCGTGTACCTGTTCGGAAAAGTCGCAATGCGCCGATAGCCCAGCCTGTTCCATGACGTTGCGGAGCGTCATTTCACCCCAACGTCCTCCGCCCTTCGGTGCGGTCAACGCGCTCACCAACTTGCCGGTCTCCTGAGTGTTCGTCTTCAGGCTTTCGTGAATCGCTTTGACTTGTTCCTGAATGGCAGACTTGTCTTCAGTCCTGACTTTCTCGATCTCATCCACCCGCTTCTTGAACGCGTCGAAATTCTCCCCGATCGGCTTCATCAGTTCNTTCAGATGCCCTTGAGCACCTTCCTTGTGCTTCTCGAACGTCTCATTTGCCAATTGAAGAAATTGAGCATTCGCTCTCTGCAGCACGCCTTGCGCCATTTCGGCGAATTTGCGCTCATCCTCCGCACTTCTTGCTTTCGCTTCAGCCAGTTCGAGTTCAGCTTTTCGCGCCACCTCTTCCAGTGTCCGCGCGCGTTGCTTCGCTTCGTCGAGGTCGTCAGTCGCCCGTTCCAGATCGAGCGTCAGCCGCTCTTCTTTCGCGCCCGACTTGCTCGCCAACCACCATGCCGTGCCCGCGAGTGCAAGCGCCAACAGAAAGAGGATGAGATGCGCAGCGTCAAACCCAGCGCCGCCAATAATGATAACAGGTTCCATTCGCTCTGCCTCGCACGATTCTCGCCGGAACATATAAGGAACGGCAAATTGTGTCCATGATTGGGCTCATTTTCGGGCGAACTTGACTTCGCGCAAAGGATGATACCCTTTTCCACTCGGATCACTAAAGGGGCTAATTGATGCGGCTATTCTGGATCGGCCTACTGGCAGGGCTTGTAGCGTGCGCATCGCCTGCCCGCGCGCCGTTGGATATTGAGCCGCCAGAGACAGCAGAGATCACATATCTTCCGCCGCTGGCTGAAGTAACGCTCGTCACCGCAGCCGGCATGCGAGAGCCACGGCCGGAGGAAAGCGATACCGCACGTCTTAACCTTGCCGAAGCCTTATCCAGCACGGTGCCAGAAGAGCTTTTCGATCCATCTCGAAACGCTACGGATCGAGCTCAACTCTTGTCGCAACACCTGGGCACGCTGGACCCTGAATCTGTTGCATTGGCTGAGCCGACAGACCGACTCGTTGCCCTCATTCGGGTCCGCTATGATTTCGAAAGCTCTGCCAGCCGGCTCGTTCAGGGCAGTCTTGANNTCATGTTCGGCGGCGTGCCCGGTCCGGATGGGATCGAACAATCCGCAGAACTCCTCNTAGTGAACTCAAAGACAAATGAACTAGTATGGTACTGTCAGATTGACGCCCGCGATCCACGGAAGACAGAAGAGGCGCAACGCCTGATTAATGAGCTTATCGCGAGAACTTTACCGCCAGCAGAAACATAGGACTGTAATCCAGGCGCGGATTCGCTAAAGCATGGCACAGGATTTGCTGGCAACTACAACCAGCATGTTTTACTCGCAAGAACTCTGGAACGAGGTCGCCAAAGTGACGATCGACATTTGCGTCTGCACCTATCGCAGACCATCCATCGAAGACACATTGCGATCGCTGGATCTGCAGAACTTGCCGAAAGGTACTTCACACCGGGTCATCGTGATCGACAACGATGAGACACCAAGCGCAAAAGACCGCGTCGAGGCAATTGCCAAGACGCTTGCCGTTCCCGTGACGTACATACATGCGCCAGCAAATAACATCTCCCTTGCCCGGAATGCCGGGTTGGATGCTGCGACGGCAGAATGGATCGCCTTTATCGACGATGATGAAGTCGCAGATCCAGACTGGCTCGCTTCTTTGCTCCAGATGGCCAAGACGCGTGAACTGGACGCAGTGTTTGGTCCGGCCTATGCGGTGTATCCTGACAATGCTCCAGACTGGATGCGCGAACAGGACTATCACTCAAACATTCCCGTACGGAGAGCTGGTGTCGTTCAAACGGGCCACACATGCAACGCGCTGATGCGTGCCAGCTCCTCACTCGTAAAAGGGCAGCGCTTCCTTTTGGAAAAGGGGAAAACGGGCGGAGAAGATACCGAGTTCTTTTTCCGCCTATGGTATTCAGGCGCCAAATTCGGGATCAGTGAAGCTGCGATCGTCCATGAAGCAGTGGACCCGAAGCGGCTGAATGCAGAGTGGATTCGCCAACGCAAGTTTCGCTCCGGCATGAGTTTTGGCTATCACTATCTGAAAACGCGCAACCCGGTGACACTCACTTTGACCGTCCTTTCATCGGCGGCAAAAGTGGGCTTCTGCTACGGAATGGCCGTGCTGCATGCATGGTCAGAGCAAAAACGAAATTACTGGACAATGCGCGCCGCTTTCCATCGCGGATGGATGGCTTCGGCGTTTAGAACTGCCGAACCTGAACTGTACTAGACTGGCTTAGAACGGCATCTTGAACCCTGGCAGCATGCCGCCGCCCAGGCCCTGAGTTGCTTCCTTCATCGCCTTCTCCATCGCTTCATCCAGACGCTTGCGAGCATCGGAATGAGCAGCCTTGATGAGGTCTTCAACGATCTCGGCATCATCAGACATGAGCGATGGGTCGATCTTTACACTTACCATATCCCCCTTGCCTTTGAGGCGAACCGAGACAAGGCCTGCCCCCGCGACGCCTTCGGCCTCGGTCGCCTCGATCTTCTCCTGCGCTTCCTGCATCTTGGCCTGCATCTGCTGGGCCTGTTGCATGATCTTGCCAAGGTCTTTCATGGGAAGCGGGCCTCCTTCAGGCCGTTCGTCTGGAGTTCAAATCGATGACATTGCCATCGCTCGTCGGCGGCTCTGTCACATCAACAATGGTTATACCGGGGATACTCTTCAAGGCGTCTGCGACAGCGGGATGACTGGCGGCAGCGGCAAATAGCTCTTCCCGGGTTCGGATCTCGGTCTGGCGCATGGTTTCCGCGTCGGTACGGATCTGCTCGACCACCCAGTCATCGTCTGTATCTCGCTCCAGAAAGGCTTTCAGGCGCGCCAGAAGATCATTCGGCGCCTGCTCTTCCAGCTCGCACGAGAAATAGCCATACCGCACCGGCCCAGGGCGCACGTATCGCTCAAGTTCGACCTGCAGATTCACTTCTCGATGCTCGCCGAGATAGGCGACGATCTGGGCAAAGCTCTCCAGCCCGCCGGCGGAAGACGGGGCCATACCGTGTTGTTCAGGCTTTCCCGGCGCACCGCCTTTTTCGGCAATCATGCGCGCCGCCTCTTCCGGAGACGGAAGGTTTGCAGCGGCTGCGAGACGCAGGATAATCATGTTCAACGCCGTCGCCGTATCAGGCGCAGTTTGAAGATCATTGAACCCAGACAAAAGTATCTGCCAATAACGCGACGCCTGAGCGGCGGTCAGCTTCTGCGCCATGGCGAGCGTGCGTTCCGTCCATTCAGCGGGCCCGGCAGACTGGAATTCGCCACCGGTCGCCTGCGCGACGGACACATCCGCGCATACATCCATAAGGTCTTTCAGGATCACGGCAGGGTCCGCGCCGGCATGGATCTGGTCCTTTACTTCGGCCAGCGCTTCCGGCGCGTTGCCGGAAATCGCCTTCTCGAATGCATCCAGAAGACGCGCACGATCGCCAAGCCCCAGCATATCCCGCACTGCGGCTCCGGTGACTTCCTCACCATCCATCGTCTGGACGATGGCTTGGTCCAGAATGGAGAGCCCGTCGCGCACAGAGCCCTCCGCTGCGCGCGCGATCAGCGCGAGGCCCTCCTCTGAAACTTTCGCTCCCTCATTTGCGGCGACACGCCCCAAATGCGCTGCGAGATTCACCGCATCAAGCCGTTTCAGGTCAAACCGCTGACACCGCGACAGAACCGTGATCGGAACCTTGCGAATTTCTGTGGTCGCAAAAATGAACTTCACATGCGGTGGCGGTTCTTCCAGAGTCTTAAGCAGCGCGTTGAACGCCGCCGTCGAAAGCATATGAACTTCGTCAATGATGTAGACCTTGTGGCGGGCCGATACCGGCGCATATCGCGCCCCATCCAGCAGGTCGCGCATATCGGCAACACCCGTGCGACTGGCAGCGTCCAGCTCCAGCACATCCGGATGCCGGCTCGCCATGATGGCGTCGCAATGCTCGCCCTTCGGGTCGAGACGGATGGACGGCCCATCATGATCATCGGATTGATAGTTGAGCGCGCGGGCCAGAAGGCGCGCCGTCGTGGTCTTCCCGACGCCGCGCACACCGGTCAACATGAACGCATGCGCCACGCGGCCCGTCTCGAACGCATTGGAGAGCGTACGAACCATCGCCTCCTGTCCGATCAGATCCTCGAACCGGCGTGGCCGGTATTTACGCGCAAGGACCTGATAAGCCTCCGATTTCGGAGCCTCATCCTCCCCGAACATGGAGAAGGTCTGGTCGTCGCGTTCTTCGGGGAGTTCGGAATCGCTCATCGGGCGCGACTTTAGCGAGTCTCAGGGCGCTGCGGCAATGGGGCGAGTGTCGAATAAAGTGGAAGGCGCGGCTCACACTTCCAACAGATGCGCCCGAAGCTGTTCTTGAGCCGCGTCATCCACGCCCAGAACTTCCGCCAGATAGGCGTCAACAGTGCCATGCTTGTCATGAATCACATTGAAGGCCGTATCGAGGTAACGCAGCCGAACACCGAGGAAGGGGCGAAAAACTTCAGGCTCATAAACCTTGCCAACCTGCTCATTAAAGAAGGCAGCAGCCTGGGGCAGGAATTCATCGACATTCACCGCCGTATTGGTCAGCTCATAGTCGGCCCGCAAATCTGCCTCTTCGACGCCTAGCACATGATGCGTCAAGGCACAGAGAATGCCGGTGCGGTCCTTGCCAGCGGCGCAGTTCACAAGCCCTGCGGCTTGCCCTTCCAGTCCAGCGAGATGCTCAAACCAGCTGGAAAACAATTCCGCATGATGTGCCTTGAACGGCGCGAGCGCATAATAGTCGTTCATCCAGTCATCGGCCTTCTGGGCGTCAGCCTCGACCTTTTTCAGGAATTGCGCGTGTGGCGCTTCATGCTCACGCCCGCCATCATGGGTCAGCGTGTTCGGGGCAGACCAGCGGGCGACATTGCGTTCGCGCTCATCAGGGCGGCGAAGATCGGCCTGCAGGTGGATGTCCAGGGCGCCCAGCGCTTTCAGATCATCCTCGGTCGCCTCAGCATAATGGCCGGACCGGAACAAGCGCCCCCGTTTGATCTGGCCGCCATAACGGGATTTATACCCGCCAAAATCACGAAAATTGCGAACGCCCTGAAGCGAATAGATTCTGTCTGTCATGCTGGCGACCTAGCCCGCATGCGCGCCCGCGTCCAGATGAGCGTTGGGGAAGGTTTTGTGACCTCCCCCAGACAGTCTCGGCCTATTCGTTGACCACAATCACCTTGCGGTGCGGGAACGGAATCTCGATACCAGCTGCATCCAGTGCCTTCTTCACCTGCTCCGGCAGCGAATAACGCACATCGAAATAGTGCGCGCCATCGCAGAACGGACGCACCAGGAAATCCACCGAACTGTCGTTCAGGGTCTCAACCTCCACAAAGGGAGCCGGATCTTTGAGAACATGCGGATGATCAGCCAGAACCTTTTCGATGGTTGCACGTGCCTTGTCGATGTCCTCGCCATAGGCGACGCCGAAATGCATATCCACGCCGCGCACGGGATGGTGGCTATGATTGATGATCTGATCGCCCCAGATCTGACTGTTGGGAATGATGATCTGCTGATTGTCGAACGTCTGAAGCACAGTGGTGAACAGCGTTATTTCCTCTACCTTCCCGAACTTGCCCGCCGCATCGATGAATTCGCCCACACGGTAGGGCCGGAACACCATTAGCATCACGCCAGCCGCCAGATTTGACATTGCTCCCTGAAGCGCAAGACCCACCGCCAGACCGGCGGCACCCAGCAAGGCGACGATTGACGTCGTTTCAACACCGAACCGGTTGAGCACCGCGATGATGACGAACGCCAAAATCACATATTTGGCGACGCTGCCGAGAAACCGGAACAGGGTGTCATCAAGGCGCGCATTCCGCTCGCCCATGTTGCGGATGCTTTTCCCGATCCGCCCGGCGATCCAGAATCCGACGATCAGGATTACGATTGCCAGCAATATGTTGGTTGCCCAGGCCAGTGCGCCCGGCAGGTATTGGTTGATATCTATCTGTTCGACCCAGTCTGTCATGGATCAGCCCCCTCTTTGGTTTGCGTTACAAAATCGTAAGCCAGACCACGCCTGAACGCCGACAGGCCCGTTTGTTCAGTTCAGGTTCACCCGATCATTCCGGATCCCTGTCCCAGGTCGCCGCTCAGGTTCGACACTGTCCGGAACCCTCGGCGTTCGGGACTGTTGTTTGGCTAGTCACCCACTTACGAGGCCACCATGTCAGACACAGTTGAAAACCAGTACGCCATGCGCGATCCGCGGACGCAATACCCCAAGCCCCCCTTCCCGAAACAGCCGCAGGACAAACCCGGCTTCGATCACAAGATGGACCCCAAGGCAGACCATGGCGAAGCCAGCTATCAGGGCTTTGGTCGCCTGAAAGGTCGTAAGGCTCTGATAACTGGCGGGGATTCCGGCATCGGACGCGCGGTTGCGATCGCCTATGCGAGAGAGGGTGCAGAAATCTGCATCAATTACTTGCCTGAAGAAGAGAGAGACGCGCAGTGGCTGGTCGAACTGCTGAAAAAGGAAGGCCACACCGTCCATACAATTCCGGGAAACCTCACGGACAAGGGCTTCTGCCAGAAACTGGTGAAGGACGCTCAAGCAAAACTGGGCGGACTGGACATTCTGGTGAACAATGCCGGCAAGCAGGTGCGCCAACCCGGCATTGAAGACATCACAGACGAGCAATTCGATGAAACGATGAAGACGAATGTGTACGCACTGTTCTGGCTGACAAAGGCTGCATTGCCCCTGATGCCGCCAGGCGCTGCGATCATAAACGTCACTTCAAATCAGGGTTTCAGTCCCGCGCCATATCTGCTCGATTATGCGACGACAAAATTCGCGATCAGGGGCTTCACTGAAGCAATTGCCCAAGGCGCCATCGAAAAGGGCATCCGGGTCAATGGCGTCGCGCCAGGACCGTTCTGGACGCCACTTCAACCTTCCGGGGGCCAAACGCAGGAAAAAGTTCAGGAGTTCGGCAAGGCAACGCCGATGGGCCGACCCGGCCAACCCGCCGAACTGGCCCCCACTTTTGTGTTTCTGGCATCGCAGGAATCCAGCTATATAAGCGGTGAAATCATCGGCGTTACCGGAGGCAAACCAATCAGCTGATTCCGACACCGCGCGACACGCCCGCCAAGCGCGCCGCGTTCGGGAACCATCCCCGCCCTACCACAGTTATGTGACCTGGATCGTAAAGGAGTCCGATCATGAAGACGTTTCGTTTTGCCCTGCTGGCTGGTTGCTTTGCCGCCAGTTCCGCATTTGGCCTGAGTGCCTGCTCATCGCTCCCTGACGAAGTGGACCGGGCACAAATCGACGCCGGGAGTCGCGCGGCCCTCAACAAGCTGATCAGCGAGAACTCTGCGGCACGCGCCATCAATGGCCAATCCCGCGCCGTTCTCGTCTTCCCATCAATGGTGAAGGCAGGCCTTGGCCTCGGCGGCGCCTACGGTGAGGGTGAGCTGATCCGCGCCGGATCAACTGTCGACTATTATAGCTCCTTCACAGGTTCATGGGGCCTGCAGGCAGGCGCGCAATCATACGGTTATGCCGTGTTCCTAATGAACGACGATGCGGTCGAATATCTTGAAGAATCCGATGGTTGGGAGATCGGCGTCGGGCCGACTGTTGTTCTGGTGAATGCCGGAGTTGCAGAAAACCTGTCGACCTCTACACTGAAGGAAGACGCTTATGCGTTCGTGTTTGACCAAAAGGGCCTGATGGCTGGTATCAGCATTGAAGGCACCAAGATCACGAAGCTGCATTAAACGGCTAAGGCTCAGGTGAGCCAGGGCGAAGGCGCAGGATACCGGCTCAGCCGTGTATCTGCGCCTTTTTCCGTTCAACTAGCGGAAAGGCGGTTCGTCAAACGCACGCAATTTCCGGCTGTGCAATTTCGCGCCCTTGTCGGCGGAAAGGCGCTCCAGCGTTTCTATGCCAATACGGATATGCTCCCCGATTGCACGCTCATAGAAACGGTTCGCTGCGCCGGGCAGTTTGATTTCACCGTGCAGCGGCTTGTCCGACACGCATAGCAGCACGCCGTAGGGAACGCGAAGACGGAAGCCATTTGCGGCAATGGTCGCACTTTCCATGTCGATCGCGATCGCGCGGGACTTGTTGAACCGACGC
>NZ_NHCK01000007.1:0-16678 GCF_002172815.1 Hyphomonas sp. TMED31
GGTCAGGTCGAACTCGCGCACGCCGTCAGGGGTGACTTCGCAGACCCTGGTGGTTCCCGCGATGGAGATTTCATCAATGCCGTCCATGCCATGAACGACCCAGGCGCGCTGGGTGCCGAGGCGCGCCAGCGTATCAGCCATCGGGCGCACCCATTCCGGCGCGAACACACCCAGCACCTGGTATTCCGCGCTGGCCGGATTGCTGAGAGGGCCAAGCAGGTTGAAGATGGTGCGAATGCCCAGCTTGGCGCGGACCGGAGCGACATGGCGCATGGCACTGTGATGGCTGCGCGCGAACATGAAGGCGACGCCGCAACCATTCAGGCAATCGAGGAAGGTCTCCTCATCCATGTCGAGGTTGACGCCCAGCGCCTCCAGCACGTCCGCAGAGCCGGTCTTCGGCGGCACCGACCGGTTGCCATGCTTGGCGACGCGCCCGCCCGCTGCGGCAATGACGATGGCGCTGGCGGTGGATGTGTTCAGGCTTTTCCATGGAAGACCACCCGTGCCGCACGTGTCCAGCACCGGACCTTCCACATGAACTTTCCGGGCATGCTGGCGCATGATGCGCGCGCCGGCAGCAAGTTCGTCAGCGGTTTCCCCGCGCACGGTAAGGCCCATCAGGAAGGCGCCAATTTCCTCTGGCGCAGCTTCGCCAGACAGCAATTTGTCGAAGGCGCCTTCCAGCGTTTCAGAGTCCAGCGGCTGGCGCCGGGCAATGGCCAGAAGGGCGGTGGTGAGACTGTCTTGGGACATGGCGGGAATTCCGGTTTCNCTTCGCGCCTGCATAGGGGCTTGGAGCCTGCCTGATCAAGCCCGTCAGTGACGCAGGCGCACAGATCGTCACAAAGCCTTCAGCCAGCCTACACGAAGACTTGATCGCGTTTTCTGGCGGATTGGGCTAGTCTCTCGCCACAGGGGAATTTCCAAGAGACCAGAAACCTGATGGAGGAGGACACCATGAAACCCAGATATTTGCTCGCCGGTGNAGCCGGTATTGCACTTCTCGCAGCGTGCCAGACGCCGCCTGCTGACGACATGACGGACGAGACAGTGGTNGAAGAGACGATCGAAGTCGAAACCGTGATGGACGCGGAAGAAGACGTGGAAGTGGAGGCTGCGGTTGAAGCCGAGATGGCCGAAGCCGCCGAAACGGTCGATGACGCGATGAACGTGTCCGACTCCGTTGCGCTCGCCGCGGCGTTGGCCATGCAGCCGGAAGAGGTGCAGGCTCGTTACGACGCGCGCAATCCCGGTGCGACGCTGGAGTTCTTTGGAATTGAACCCGGCATGACGGTGGTCGAGGCGCTGCCGGGCCGCGGATGGTANAGCAANATCCTGCTCCCGTATCTCGGGCCGGAGGGCAAGCTGATCGGCGCGCACTATCCNGATGAGATGTGGATNCGTATCCTGCCCGGCGCAGATGAGGAGCGCGTCGCCGGTATNCTGGCGCAGCTGGAAGGCTGGGTCGAAACCGCCGAGGGATGGGCCGGTGAGAANGGNGCGAAAGTCTATGACTACAAGCTGACGACGCTGCCGGANGACAAGGCGGAGAAGGCCGATGCGGCACTCTTTATCCGCGCGCTGCACAATCTGAACCGGACCGAGGAAGAACTTGGCACCTACACGGCGACGATTGCTGAAACCTATCGCATCCTGAAGCCGGGCGGCGTGGTCGGCGTGGTCCAGCACCGCGCGTCTGAAGATACGCCGGANGCCTGGGCCGANGGCAATGCCGGATACCTGAAGACGAGNTTTGTGGTCGACAGTTTCGAGGCGGCCGGGTTCGTTCTCGAAGAGTCGAGCGAGATCAATAGCAATCCGGCAGATGATGCGGGCGAGGGCGACATTGTCTGGCGTCTCGCGCCAAGCTTCGCCACGACCGAGGAAGGCACGCCGGAGCGCGAGGCGATTGCGAAGATTGGCGAGTCCGACCGCATGACCCTGCGGTTCCGCAAGCCTGAATAGGCGTTGAATCCATCCGTATCGGGAGAGGGCCCTCAGGGGCCCTTTTCTTTTGGGGGGCTGCGTGGTCATGCGGAACCACGACAGCAGGCAGGCGTTGGACAGGAAACCCAAACATGGAGCTTTTCCCCAATGACCCAACTCGCTGACAAGGACATGACCGAAACTTTCTGGGACCGTCTGGAAGACTGTCGGACCGGCATGCTGGTCATCGAAGGCCGCGCGGTGCCGATGTCCCACTATGTCGATGAGAACAAGCGCGAGCTCTGGTTCATCACGGCGAAGGGAACCTACATGGCGGAAAACGCCAAGGGCGGGCAGGCACACTATGTTCTGTGCAATGACAAGGAAGGCCTCTATGCCAGCCTGTCAGGCCGCCTGACGCCTGAGATCAACAAGGAAAAGCTCGACGAATACTGGAGCTTCATTGCCGCCAGCTGGTACGAAGACGGCAAGCAGGATCCCGACGTTCTTCTGCTCAAGCTGTCGCTCGACTATGGTGAAGTCTGGACATCAAAAGGCGGCGCAAAGTTCTTCTACGAAGTTGCGAAAGCCAATCTGACCGACGACAAGCCGGACGTTGGCGAGCATTTCGAAGTGCGCTTCTAGAGCCGGTCCAGCCAGTTCTTCAGCAAGGCGTGGCCGTGTTCGGTGAGGATGCTTTCCGGATGGAACTGCACACCGTAGACGGGCCGCGTCNTGTGGTGGAGGGCCATGACTTCGCCATCCTCCGTGAACGCATCGGCGACCAGCACATCNGGCAGGTCTTCCGGCTTTACGGCGAGCGAGTGGTAGCGGACAACTTGATAGGTTTCCGGCAGGCCNTCGAACAGGTCTCCGCCCGTNTGGCGGATCTCNGACAATTTNCCNTGGCGGATTTCCCTGGCGGTGACCACTTCGCCGCCAAAGGCCTGGCCGATGGATTGATGACCAAGGCACACGCCCAGGATCGGCAGATCATCCGGGGCCTGCTCAATCAGGGCGACGCAGATACCTGCCTCATTCGGCGAGCACGGGCCCGGCGACAACAGCACGCCGTCTGCATCGCTGGCGAGCGCTTCTTCAACGGTCAGTTCGTCATTGCGGACAACGCGTGTCTCCGCGCCCAGCTCTTCCAGATAGTGGACGAGGTTCCAGGTGAAGCTGTCATAATTGTCGATGACGAGGATTTTCTTCCGGCTCATTGGTCGAACTCATAGGCTGCTGCCAGTTCGGCTGCNCGCTTCAGGGCGCCTGCCTTGTGGACCGTCTCATCATATTCGTANTGAGGNTTGGAATCGAGCACGACCCCNCCNCCNGCCTGNATGTGCAGCTGGCCATCCTTCAGCACAGCGGTTCGCAGCGCGATACAGGTGTCGAGATCGCCATTCCAGCCGAAATACCCCACGGCGCCGCCATAGATGCCGCGGCGATGGGATTCCATCTCGTTGATGATNTGCATGGCGCGGATCTTTGGNGCNCCGGAGACNGTCCCTGCCGGGAAGCCNGCGAACANNGCGTCGACACTGTCGAGCCCNTCNCGCAGNTCNCCTTCAACNTGGCTGACAATGTGCATCACGTGNGAATAGCGCTCGACNATGAATTGCTCCGTAACCGTCACACTTCCATAGGCGGCAACGCGGCCCACATCATTGCGGCCAAGATCCAGCAGCATCAGGTGTTCGGCGATCTCTTTCGGATCGGCCAGAAGGCTCGCGGCGCGGCGGGCGTCTTCTTCATCATTGCCACTGCGCGGACGGGTGCCGGCAATGGGGCGGATGGCGACGCGGCCATCACGCACGCGGACGAGGATTTCCGGGCTGGAGCCGACAAGACTGACCGTGCCGAGGTTCATGTGGAACATGAAGGCGGACGGGTTCAGACGGCGCAGGGCGCGATAATAGCTGATCGACTGGCGCGGGAAGGGCGCGGAGAAACGCTGGCTCGGCACCACCTGGAAGATGTCGCCTGCGCGTATGTACTCCTTGCAGCGATCCACGATCTCGAAATAGCGCTCTTTCGATGTGTTGGATTGCAGGTCGACCGGGGCCGGNTCCTGATCCTTNGGNGGCATCTGGGGCAAGCGCTCCAGTCGCGTTTCCACATCGTCCAGCAGGGCGTTGATCTCTGCCTCGTNGCCGCCTTCGACGCGGCCGATCAGCAGGATTTCCTGATAGATGTGATCAAANACNATGACGACGCGCGGGATGACCAGCAGCGCTTCNGGAACGTTCAGCATGTCCGGCTTGGTGATTTTCACCGGCTCGACATACTGGATCATGTCATAGCCAACATAGCCAAACGCGCCTGAGGCCATTGGCGGCAGGGCCTCATCGGCTTCNGCGCGGGCGTCACGGGCGAACGCTTTCAGCGCTTCGACCGGTCCAGCCTCCAGCGTGCGGGCATCCGAGAACTCCGCATCNCTGGCGATCTGGGCCTTGCCATCGAGGATGCGGAACCAGCGGTCCGGCTCCAGCCCGATGAAGGAATAGCGGCCAAGGCGTTCGCCGCCGGCAATGGANTCGAACAGGAAGCTGCCGGGCGTTTCCGCACCGAGCTTCAGCATGGCCGCAACCGGGGTCTCGATATCCCCGATCCGGCGCCGGACGATCAGCTGTGCAGTGCTCATTGTTCGGTCGAGATCGATGCCTTGTAGACGTTGAGGGCGCCCTGGTTCTTGCGAAGCTTCATGCTGGCAGAGATCTCGGCCTCGGTCGCCGCAATGAGGTCGCTCTGGAGTTCAGCAAGCAAATTGGAATTGGCCAGTGGGGCCAGTTCGGCCAGCTCGGCCTCGCTCGGCGGCGTGACCTCGGTCAGNTGCATCACCATGACCATGTCACCGGCCCGGCTTGGCAGGGTGAACACATCGCCTTCCTTGCCGTTGAAGATCTGGCCTAGGGCGGCGCTTGGCAGNCCCGCCTCGCCCGCATTCCGGCGNGTGACAGGGGCGAGCGGTGTTTCCACCACTTCNCCGGCTGCNCGGGCTTCGGCCTCCAGCGTGGTCTCGCCGGACTCTATCCGCTTGGTCAGGTCGTCGAGCGCGGANTGGACGCTGTTCTGCTGGCGCTGAGCCACGAGAACGGCGCGGACCTGATCGCTCAGCTCCTCGAATTCCGGCGTGTAGCTTTCGATGATCTCGCGCGGCGAGGTCAGATAGGTTGCTTCGCCAATGTCGAACCGGTTGCTGGTATCGCCGACACCGATCTGGAAGGATTGCTGGAAGGCTTCCCCCGCCTGCAGCAGGCCGTGCAGGGTGACACCGTCACGCGTGCGGCCAGACGTATCGACCGGAGCGTAGGTGATCAGCGGCACGCCGACATCTTCGGCAATCTGGCTGAGCGGGTATCCGGCACCGATNGCGCGGTCGAGCGCTTCCATCTTGTCGAAGAGCAGAACCGATGCGCGCTCGCGGGACAGCTGGTCGCGGATCTCGCCTTCAACCTGTTCCAGCGGGAAGACAGCGCCCGGCTGAACGGAGATGAGACGCGCTACCAACCATTGGTCACCGCGCTCGGCCGGGCCGAACAGGGCGCCGCTCTGGCGGCCAGCGCCAAACATGGCGTCGGCGAGCAAGGGATCGCTGACGCTTTCGCGGCGACCGGTCTTGGTCTCGCGGGAGGCGACGCCCTCAATGGATGCCGGGTCTGAGCCAGCGGCAAGCAGGCCGAATGCGGTGCGAGCAGCCTCGCGCGTATCAAACAGCAACTCGACATAGGTGCGGGTGTCCGGTTCCGAGAAGCGNTCGGACTTGCTGGCCTCATAGACCGTGGCAACTTCCTGATCGGTCACGGTGACTTCGGAGAGGAAGTCTTCAGCGGACATGCGCAGCACATCGATCATGCGGCGCTCNGGCTGTTTCANGGCTTCGAGGTTTTCATCGTAATAGGCGCGGACATCTTCTTCAGTCGGGGCGTCCGGCTCTGGCAGTGTATCGGTGTTCAGGATGAACCAGGCCACGTTGCGGGACTCGCCCAGATACCGGCCCTGAAGCGCCGCCAGCGTGTTGGCCGGATAGATCGCTGCGCCAGCAGCATCGCGCATCGCAGCCATCGTGAGATCGTCGGAGAGCTGCTGCTCGTAATCTGCCTGGCTGATCCGGTTCTGGTTCAGCACCAGACGGTAAGTGTCCAGATCCAGGGAACCNGTAAGGGGGTTCTTGAATGCGTCCGTGTTTCTCAATTCCTCGACCACAGCATCTGTGGACGGGCGGACCCCGATGGAGTCGGCATANCCNAGCAGNGTCAGCTTGGCGGCTTCCATGTTGAAGATCTGGTCGATGATGCCCTGTTCCACCAGGTCCGGCTTNGTCACCGGTTCTTCGGAATCGGCATTGATGTTCCGAACCACGCTCTCGACCCGCCGGTCAAAGGCCGCCGCGTCAAAGCCACGGCTGCCCGCCGCTGCCATGTTCGAGCCGAGGCCACCGCGAATCTGGGCGAACATCTGGTCCACACCCCAGAAAGCCATCCCCGCGATGATGATCATGACTACAATCTTGCCGACGAAGGAATTCATCAGGCTTTTCATCAGGGCTAGCATATCGGCAGCGTCTTTCTGGCAGGTTGAGGAGTGGTCCAGTGCTTGCTAGGCGACCCCGTTAGGTCTTTCAAGATAGGGATAGCTTATGACCAGAACACTTATCGCAGGTAATTGGAAGATGAATGGCCTGAAGGCCAGCCTGGGGGAAATCCGGGATGCCGCGGCAGGTGTCGGNAAGGGCAAGGCCGGAGTGGAGGCGCTTTTGTGTGTGCCAGCCACGCTTCTGACGGTTGCCGCGGAGGCCGCGCACGGATCTGAACTGAAAGTGGGTGGNGAGACCTGCCACNCCAATGAGAGCGGCGCGCATACGGGTGATATCTCTGCAGAGATGCTGGCGGACGCCGGGGCGAGCCACGTAATTGTCGGTCATTCCGAGCGCCGCACTGATCATGGCGAGACCAATGAGATCGTTGCNGCACANGCCGCTGCAGCCCTGCGCGCGGGCCTGACGCCGATCATCTGCATCGGTGAGAGCCTGGATCAGCGCAAGGCCGGTGAGACGCTGGACTTCGTGGCCAGCCAGATTGACGGCTCCATTCCAGAGGGCGCGAAGGCCGAGCAAATCGTGATCGCGTATGAGCCAATCTGGGCCATCGGCACAGGNGAAGTGGCCACGCCGGACCAGATCGACGAGGTCCATACCGCTATTCGNACANGTCTTGCCCAGCGATTCGGCGCGGACGGCGCAGACCAGATCCCGCTGCTCTATGGCGGCAGCATGAAGCCGGGTAACGCTGCTGAAATCCTTGAAGTAAAGGATGTAAATGGCGGTCTTATCGGGGGNGCAAGCTTGAAGGCGGACGACTTCCTCGCCATTTACGCTCAAGCAAAGTAACCAAAGACTGAACCCCAAGGCTTGGCTCCCGCGCGCAATGGCGATATGCGGGCGGCTTGAATTTTACTGGAAACGCACCAGCCATGCAGAACGTCATCCTCGTTGTCCACATCATTGCCTGTATCGTCATGACGGGCCTGGTCCTTCTTCAGAAGTCTGAAGGTGGCGGTCTCGGCATCGGCGGCGGCGGTGGCGGCGGCGCAGGATCGCTGCTGTCCGGGCGCGGCGCTGCAGGCGCGCTGGTGCGGTCCACGATCATGTTTGGCGGCATTTTCTTCCTGACCAGCCTGGGNCTGACCACGCTGGCGAACCGCAACAATGACACGCGCACCGAAGTCGAGCGCGCGCTGGGCGCGGATGAAGACGGTGCAAGCGGCCCGGTCGACCTGCTCGACCCAACGGCGCCGTTGCTGGAAGGACAGGANGGCCTGTCTGCCACGCCAGCGCCGGAAGCGGNTGAGCCGGGTGTTCTGATCGACCCGACGGCAGACGCCGCGCCNGAAGANACGGCNCCGGTTNCTGACGAGGAAACGGGNAATCCCCAATAATTGAGCGGTGCGGGTGTTTTCCCTGCGCCAAATCCAAACGAATCACGGCATCAGGGTGATCCCATGATCCGCTATATTTTCATTACAGGCGGCGTGGTGTCCTCCCTTGGCAAGGGTATCGCTTCCGCCGCACTCGGTGCGTTGCTTCAGGCGCGTGGCTACAAGGTCCGCCTGCGCAAGCTCGATCCGTATCTCAATGTCGATCCCGGCACGATGAGCCCTCGCCAGCATGGTGAGGTCTATGTCACCGATGANGGCGCAGAGACCGATCTGGACCTTGGCCATTATGAGCGCTTCACCGGCGTCTCGGCCCGCCAGTCGGACAACATCACGACGGGCCGCATCTACAAGCACATTATCGAGAAAGAGCGCCGCGGCGACTATCTCGGCGCGACCATTCAGGTGATTCCGCACGTCACGAACGAGATCAAGGATTTCGTCCTGTCCGATCCGGGCGAGGATGTGGAGTTCGTNNTGTGCGAAATCGGCGGAACGGTCGGCGATATTGAAGGCCTGCCATTCTTCGAGGCGATCCGNCAGCTTGGCCAGGAACTCGGGCCGGAGCGTGCCTGCTTCATCCATCTGACGCTGCTGCCATATATTCCGGCNGCNGGCGAGATGAAGACCAAGCCGACACAGCACTCGGTGAAGGAGCTGCGCTCCATTGGTATCCAGCCGCATATCCTGCTGTGCCGCTGTGACCGNCCGATCCCGGAAAACGAAAAAGGCAAGATTGCCAGCTTCTGTAATGTGCGCCTGTCCAGCGTGATCGAGGCCCGCGANGTGGGCCACATCTATGACGTGCCGGAATCCTATCATGCCGAAGGGCTGGACAAGGAAGTCCTTTCCCATTTCCGCATTGATGACGCGCCGNAGCCGGATCTGTCCGGCTGGCACCAGATTGCGCATACGACCCACCATCCGGATGGCAATGTCTGTATCGGCCTCGTCGGCAAATATACCGATGTGCCGGATGCCTATAAATCGGTTGCCGAAGCGCTGGCGCATGGCGGCCTTGCCAACAAGGTGAANGTCGACATTCGCCTGATCAATTCCGAAGAATTCGACGATGAGGCCCGGCCTCTGGACATTCTGGAAGGCGTGCATGGCATCATCCTGCCGGGTGGCTTTGGAGAGCGCGGCGCGCATGGCAAGATGCGGGCGGCAAGGTTTGCACGCGAACGCAAGGTGCCGTGTTTCGGCATTTGCTATGGCATGCAGATGTCCGTCATCGAGGCGGCGCGCAACATGGCCGGCATCGACGAGGCGAACACGACCGAGAATGATCCCGAGACCGATGCGCCGCTGGTCGGCCTGATGGAAGAGTGGACCAAGGGCAATGAGAAAGTCCTGCGCGACGCCAATACCGACAAGGGTGGCACGATGCGCCTCGGCGCCTATCCAGCGCGCCTGAAGCCGGGCAGCAAGGTCGCCGAGATCTATGGCACGCTCGACATCTCGGAGCGTCACCGCCATCGCTATGAGGTGAATGCGGGCTATATCGAAGCGCTTGAGAAGGCNGGCGGCCTGTTCTCCGGCCTGTCGCCGGATGGCAAGCTGCCGGAAATCTTCGAGATACCCGAGCATCCNTGGTTCATTGGCGTTCAGTACCACCCGGAACTGAAATCCCGCCCGTTCGAGCCACATCCGCTGTTTGCGAGCTTTATTGGCGCGGCGGTCAAGCAAAGCCGGCTGGTCTAGGGATTAGCCCTCTCCTGTCATCCGCCAGCGNCCTGATCGGGAGATGGGCCCCCAGATGAGCTGCGCTCATCGGGTGTGACGCGGCGAGACGACCAGCACAAGCATCCGGCGCGGAGAGTCTCCGGCCGGTGACAGGTTTTCATTTTCGTGCGTGTCAGGATGAATTGAAATAGGGCTGGACGGCCTGCGCTTCCGCCTCCAGTGCCCGGGCCGTCTGGCATTGCAGGAAGCTGAGCGGGCCGCGCCGGTAGAGGCGTTTGCCNATGGGTTTNAGCAAGGCNCGCGGCGCACCGAGGGCACGGCGGAGCTTGCGGATGTAGACGTCTCGATGGTCGAGCGCGTGGTCCANGGCGGCCAGCCGNCGCACGAGTGCGCGAGCCGGCAGGATGTCATCAGAGTGCNCATCATATTCGTGAATGTCTGGCGTATCATCTCCATCNAGGAANCGGATGCGCGGACCGGTGCGGAAGGTCTTGGGTGGGGGTGACGCGTCCTTGCGGCCTGAGCCGGCTTCGAACAATCGGAATGTCGGAGGTGTCGGCGAGCGGGCGACGGCATTGCCGGGCCCGGATTTCCTTTTGGGTGACGGCATGATGGGGGCCGGTGCGGGCAGGGCGCCGAGCTCTGCCGCGCTGAGATAGAGACATCGGCGCAGCGCCGGTTCAGCCTGGGCCAGAAAGCTGGACAGGCTGCTGAGGACATGCCGGGGCAAGAAAGGCGTACACGGCGCAATGCCAAACCGCTCTCGCAGGGAGATCACGGCGAGGCTGAGCACGTTCAGCATCAGCCAGACCGCNGANCGNATTTCGGTGGGAGGGGTGTAGCGCAAATCCGACATGCGAGCAGGATGCGCGGCGGATTTACCTGTCGGATTCGGATNTGGTGGGGTGTTGTTTTAATTGAAGTTTCGGGNAGGTTTGTGGGGCNTTANGGGGGCCGTCTCCCCGGCTTTCGCCGGAGAGGCGGAGCGAACCTAAGCCTTTGACACCTGGAACTGGCCGACATTGATGCGGCCATCGGTGAAGCCCGCTTCGCAGTAGGACAGGTAGAAATTCCACATGCGTCGGAAAGGCTCGTCGAAATCCAATTTCGAGATCGTGTCCCAATTGGCGTTNAAATCACGCGCCCACTCACGGCAGGTNCGGGCATAATCCTGGCCGAAATAGGTGACGCCATCATGGCGCAGGCCCGCAGACTGGAACTGGTCTTTCAGCGCTGTCTCGCTGGGCAACATGCCGCCCGGAAAAATGTGACGTTGGATGAAGTCCACCCGTTTGCGGTATCTGGGGAAGAGATGGTCATCAATCGTGATGATCTGCAGCGCCGCCTTGCCGCCCTGTTTCAGGCTCTCGAAGATTTTTGCAAAATAGCTGGGCCAGTACGATTCCCCGACCGCTTCGAACATCTCGATGGAAGCGACGCCATCATAGGAACCTTTGTGATCCCGGTAGTCTTCCAGCCGGATCTCGACGCGCTCGTTNAGGCCNTGCTTCTGCATCCGTTGCATGGCGAAGTCGCGCTGTGAGGGCGAAATGGTCAGNCAGGTGACTTTCGAGCCGCGATGCTTGGCGGCGTATTCGGCAAAGCCGCCCCAGCCGCACCCAATTTCNAGAATTTCCGAAGACGGCCCGGCACTGATCCGGTCACAGATGTTGCTGTATTTGTTGTGCTGGCCCTGTTCGAGGCTCATGTTCGGGCTATCGAAGATGGCCGAGGAATAGGTCATGCTGGGATCCAGCCAGAGGCTGTAGAAATCATTGCCCAGATCATAATGGGCCATGATGTTCTTCTTCGCGCCCTCGCGGGAGTTGCGATTGAAGATATGGCGAACCATATTGATCCAGCGAACAAGCGTTCCGCCTACGGCAAGCTTTCCGATATTGTCGAAATTGGCTGAGAAGAAGCGCAGCACGGCGGTCAGGTCCGGCGTGGACCAGTCGCCATCCATATACGCCTCGGCAAAGCCGACATCCCCGCCTGCCATTGCGCGTTTCACGAAGTCGTAATTGTGCACGATAATGGTCGCGTGCGGACCGGTTTTGTCATGTCGGTATTCCAGGACACGATCACCCGGCAGGACAAAGGATATGCTGCCACTCTGTGTGTTCAGCAGCGCGAAGGCGGCCAGACGAAAGCTTGCCGGAACATCCTTGAGGTTCCGAATGGTCTGGGCGCTGGCGTGTATGACCTCGGTCATGCGGCATCCCTCCGTTTCCCAGCATTACGTATCTGTAACGGCAAGGCAATGGTTGAGGTTGTTTCTGGCGGATTGGGTTTGCTGCGATAGCCTGCGCCGCGCAGCCAGATCTTCAAGGCCTGCCAGTGGATCCCGACGGTTACGCCAAGCGTGGAAAGTGGGTTTGTCACAGCGAGTTTGAGCAGGTTTGCGCGGGTCGCAGGCCGCTTGCGGGCCGTGATATTGGCCATGTGCAGGCAATTTCCGTCTTTCAGGCTTTCCACGACCACCCCCAATTTGTCTTCCGGCGAACGCAGGGTGAAGCGATAGGTTCCGGTCACGTCGAAGAATGGCGAGACGTGGAAGGATTTCGGCGCGCTGTGACGGTTGCGGCCGGCCTTTACGGCGGCGACATAGCTATGGCTTTCGCCGAAAGTGTTGTTCACTTCATAGATGATGCCGCGAAGGTCGCCATCCGGTCCGTAGCCATACCAGAGCGAGAGTGGCGCGAATTTGTAGAACAGGTGGCGCGGGAAGGTGACCAGCCGGATCGCGCCGCCATCAAGGCTGACACCTGCCTTGGCGAGTTCCGCCTCAGCCCAGGGACGCAAGGGCGCGCCTGCCTGCTTCGGCCCATGATCCTGTGTGCGAAAGGCAAACAGGCCCGGAGCGTTGACGCTGAACAGAGCAGAAGATGCGGCGGCCTCATCGAGACGGTCGATGTCCAGGTCGATCAGCACAAGTTTGTAGGCGAAGCGCCGCTCGAACGGGGTGTAGCGCACATGGACGGTCTGGCCGGTCCAGAGGCTCAGGGCTGGCTGGGCGGTCAGGTTCGTCACACAGATACCTCGGCAGCGACTTCCACAAGGCGAGGCTTGCGCATTGGCTGCACGATGTCCACGCCTTCCGGTGTCCACGGAACCGAACCGCCGAGCGAAAGCGCGGGCGACAGGCCGGATTTCAGGCCATCTTCGTGGAAGCCGCGCCCCATCCATGCCCCGGCGATCCAGAGGCCATCCTGCCCCTGAATGCGCTTCAGGCCACGCACGGCAGCCTCGGCGGCCGCGTCGAATTGCGGATGGTCGAACTCGTATTCGTGAAAGACCCGATCGTCCCGCGGCGGTGTATCCGGGTTCAGCGTGATGAATAGCGGGCGTTCATCCGGCAGGCCCTGAAGGCGGTTCATCCAATAGGTCAGGCAGATGTCTCCGCTGTCCTGCTTCAGCACGTTCCAGCTGGCCCATGCCGCCTTGCGGGCGGGCATCAGGGCAGGGTCGCGGTGCAGATAGATGCGGTTCGGGCGATAGCGAACGGAGCGGAGCAGGAAGGCCTGATCTTCGTAATGTTCCTGCGTCAGGCGCAGGGCCTGATCTGAATGCGTGGCGATGATGACTTCATCAAACACCTCGCGGCGACCATCCGACGTGACGAGGGCGGTCTGGTGACCGAAGGGGAAAAGACGCTCGACGCCCGTATCGAGGCGCATACGGTCGCCGAGCGTGTCCACAACGCGGCGGACATAGTGATCGCTGCCGCCGGACACGGTGCGCCATTTCGGGCGCTCCTTGTGCATCAGGCGGTGATTGTCGAAGAACTGGAAGAAGCTCATGGCGGGATAGTCGAGCATCTTGTCTTCACAGGTCGACCAGATCGCGGCGCCCATTGGCAAGATATAATTGACGCGGAAATCCTCGTCGAAGCCGTGCCGCTCCAGCCAGGCGCCGAGCGTTGTATCGGTGATGTGGCCGGCGGCGAGTTCCTCGCGGGCAATGTCGTTGAAGCGCAGGATGGTGCGCCAGAAGCGGTGGAAACGCGGGCTGAGCAGGTTGCGGCGCTGGGCGAAGATGCCGTTCAGGGTCGAGGCCCATTCCCAGCCATTCGGGTCGGACACGGAGAAACTCATATCCGACGCCTGCGTCTCGACGCCGAGCGCATCAAAGAAGCCGATCAGGTTGGGATAGTTCAGCGCATTGTAGACAATGAAGCCGAGATCGACCCGCGTTTCATGACCGTCATAGTCGAACGCATGCGTACATGCGTGCCCCCCGGCCCGGCCTGATTGTTCAAAAACTGTTACGTGTGCGGAATTGCGCAGCGCCCAGGCTGCGCCGAGACCCGATATGCCGGAACCGATGATGGCGATTTTCTTCATGAGGCGTCTCTTTTTTCTTTCAGCGTATCATAGGCGTCGAGGGCGCGCTGGCGCGCGGCAGAGTGGTCGACAATGGGTTTCGGATAGGTCTCGCCCAGCGTGATGCCGGCTTTCTTCAGCGTGGCCTTGTCGGCCTCCCACGGGGCGTGAAGGTATTTGTCGGGCAGGTCTTTCAGTTCCGGACAGAAGCGGCGCACATAGTCGCCGGATTCGTCAAACTTGGTTCCCTGGCTGATCGGGTTGAAGACACGGAAATAGGGCGCAGCGTCTGCGCCAGACCCCGCGGTCCATTGCCAGCTGGCGGAATTGTTCGCCGGATCGGCATCGACCAGCGTGTCCCAGAACCACTTTTCGCCTTCTTGCCACGGCAGAAGAAGATGCTTGGTCAGGAAGGACGCGACAATCATTCGTACCCGGTTGTGCATCCAGCCGGTCTGCCAGAGCTGGCGCATCCCGGCATCGACCATCGGATAGCCGGTCTGGCCTTTTTTCCATGCGTCCAGCGCAGTCTCGTCCGTGCGCCAGGGCATATGCTGGAAGGAGTCGTTGTAGTTCTCCGTCGCGAGGTCCGGATTGTAGTAGAGCAGCGTGTGGGAGAATTCGCGCCAACCCACTTCAGACAGGAAATGCATGCCATCCTTTTCGTGGATGTTGCCCGCTTCCATGCCGGCATGGACAGCGCGCCAGATCTGCAGCGGGCCGATTTCTCCGAAGCGGAGATGCGGGGACAGGCCGGATGTCGACCAGTCCANGTCAGGCCGNTNGCGNTTGTCNTTGTAGCCATTGATCGGCCCGTCGAGGAATTCCTCCAGCCGGGCGAGTGCGCCGTCCTCTCCGGGCGTCCAATCGTCGAAGCCGGTCGACCAGTCTGGCTTGGTTGGATGCAGGCCCCAATCGTCGAGAGACTCGCTGTCGACGTCCGGTCCGTTCAGCGTCTTGTGACGACCATACGTGTCGCGGGCATTGATGCACTGGCGTGCCTGTTTCCAATAGGGCGTAAAGACCTTGTAATAGCCGCCCGCATTNGTTTCGACCGCCCAGGGCTCGTTGAGCAGACGGCCNTTATAGCTGGTCACGTCGATGCCGCGTTCGGTGAGATCTTCCTTGATGCGGGCGTCCAGATCGCGCTCAGGCTTGTCGTAGCGACGGTTCCAGAACACCGCTTCCGCACCNGTGACGTTCAGNACAGCATCAAGGACTTCGTTGGATTTGCCAGAGCGCAGGGTCAACTGGGCGCCAGCGGCTTCTATGTCGCCCGCGAGCGTACGGAGGGATTTGTCGAGCCACCATTTCGATGCTCCGCCATGATGGCGCAGGCCGTCTGTTTCTTCATCATGGATGTAAAGCAGGATAAGCGGCCGATGCGATGCGACTGCAGCATGCAATGCAGGATTGTCCGATAAACGCAGATCTTCCCTGAACCAGACGATGGCGGGCGCAGATTGTGACACAAGACCTCCGGATTGCATGCGAGCGGTTCTGATNTGTTTACGCANGGGCGCGCAGATTGGATCACGCCGGAGTGAGCCTTAGCCTTCCGCCACCCTATATGGACNGGTATACCACTTAAAAACGGCTCAGAATCAAAACCCCCAAAGGGATTCATGAATTATGTCAGGTGCACATCTTCCCGGTCTCGTTCGCGCTGCAGCGGGCAAACGCATTGTCTGCGTCGGGGACGTCATGCTGGACCGGTTCATCTATGGCGGTGTGACGCGCATCTCTCCCGAGGCACCAGTGCCCATCATGCGTCGGACGCGGGAATCGGCCATGCCGGGCGGTGCGGGCAATGTGGCGCGAAATCTGGCGTCGCTGGGTCTTGCCGTGTCACTGATCGGTGTGGTCGGCGATGATGGCGAAGGCCGTGAGTTGGCCGCGCTGCTGGGCGATATTGATGGCGTGGAAGCGGACCTGATCGCCATGCGTGAGCGAGCCACGACGCTGAAGACGCGTTTTGTGGCGGGTGGCCAGCAATTGCTGCGCGTGGATGCCGAAGATACGAGCCCCATCGGCGCGGCGTCCGAGGCGGAATTGATCGCCTCCATCGCCGATGAAGCCAGCCGGGCCAGCGTCATCATCCTGTCAGACTATGCCAAGGGTGCCGTCACGGATGGTGTCATCGCCGCGGCGCTGGCAGCCGGGAAGACGTATGGCATTCCTGTGATCGCAGACCCGAAGGGGCGGGATTTCGCCCGGTATGGCGCGGTAGACCTGATCAAGCCGAATGCCAGCGAACTCTCAACCGCCATGCGGCTGCCCGTCGAGACCGATCAGGAGATCGAAGACGCGCTGACGGCGGCGCAGACGGCGCTGCCCGCGAAGTCGATTGTGGTCACGCGCGCCGCGAAGGGCATGTCCTATGCCGCAAATGGCGAGCCGATCGTGCATCTGAGCGGGCAGGCGCGGGAGGTTTATGATGTTTCCGGCGCAGGCGATACGAGTATTGCCGCACTGGCGCTTGGCCTTGCGGGGGGCGGCGACCTTGCCGATGCGGTGGCGCTGGCGATCGCGGCGTCCGGCATTGCAGTTGGCAAGGCCGGCACGGCGACGGTTTCGGCCAGTGAATTGCTCTCAGCCCTGCAATTGGGACTGCACAATGGAGGCGTCAGCTATCTTTCGGTTGAGGCCGCGACTTCGCAGATCGCCGCCTGGCGGGAAGCGGGCCTGACTGTGGGCTTCACCAATGGCTGTTTTGACATTCTTCACCCAGGGCATCTGCGGGTTCTGGAAGAGGCAAAGTCGCGCTGTGGGCGGCTCGTGGTGGGGCTGAACTCTGACGCGTC
>NZ_NHCK01000008.1:0-47206 GCF_002172815.1 Hyphomonas sp. TMED31
CCTGACCGTGGTGCGCGAGGCGGTTCGGGATGTCGCGCAGAAAAAGATCAGCCAAGGCGGCATCCCGTCAGAGCTTGCCGAAGACATGATCTTGATGAGCGTTACCCTCGCCCTCGGCACCGGCCTGTTCGGCCCCTCCCTCGGTACACTGATCGGAAAACCGCCAGAGCGCGCAAGGGAGCTGACGCTGCAAATGCTGATGGGATATTTTGAGGGATTGGCGGAATAAGCCGTCAGATCGTTACAGCTTCGAGCTGGGCGGCCTGGGCGAACCGGACCGCCAGCCCGGCAACGCGCTGACCCAGCAGGCGGGCGGTTTCCCGGTCTGCCGCTGGCGGCGCAACATCCCCGCCCTGATCCGCATTCGCCTGCGCCATTACGCCTAGAGACCCGCCTATCCGGTTGATGTCATTGATCGAGGCGGTGGAGGCGTTGTTGCCTGGCGCAAGGCCGAGGCTGACCCAGAGCATGCCGTGTTGGGCGGCCAGCGTGGCAAGCTGACTGAGCGTGGCGAACTTGTCGCCGGCTTGTGAGCTGGACACGGTAAAGCCGGCGGCGAGCTTGTCCTGCCAGCCTCGCTGGAACCAGATGCCGGACGTCTTGTCCATGAAGGTTTTAAAGGGGCCTGAAACTGCGCCCATATAGGTGGGCGAACCGAAGATGATGGCATCGGATGCTTCCAGGATTTCCCAGCACCGGTCGGTCATTTGTGTGACATCGATGAGGTGCGGGTCAGCGCCCTCCGTGGCGACGACGCCGGACTCAACGCTCCGGGCCAAGACGGATGTGTGGCCATAGCCGGAATGGTAGACGATGGAAACAAGTATAGGCATGGGGTTCTCCAGATTGACTGGAGGCCAAACTAAGCATTGGCGCACGCGGCAAAAGCGGCCATCGCGGAACAAGACTCTTCACCACGAGCGAACAATCGCGTCAGGCTCGGGCCGATGTAAGCCCGGCGAATTCCTCGACGAGGAAATCGATCAGGAGCCGGTGCTTCAGGGATTGCTCACGATGGGCGGGATAAAGGGCGAACAGAGCGTGCGGCGCGCCGTCCCAATCTGGAAGTATCCGGACCAGATCGCCAGACGACAATGCATCGCGGACATAGAGGTCCGGCACCAGCGCAATGCCAAGGCCGGACCGGGCGGCCTCGCGCACAGCCAGCGAACTGTTGGCGCGAAACACGGACCTGACCGGGATGGCGGCCTGATCCGCGCCGTTGTGCACATGCCAGATGTCGGGGGATTGTGCCCCGGAATAGACGAGGCAGGCATGGTGGACGAGGTCTTTCGGTGTGGCGGGCGGTGTGTGGCGGGACAGATAGTCTGGCGCCGCGCAGAGGATGCGACGAATGTCGAGCAGCTTGCGGGCCCTGAGGCTAGAATCCGCCAACGCGCCGCCGCGGATTGCCAGGTCGAATCCCCCATCGACGAGATCAACGAACTGGTCATTCATGACCAGATCGATCCGGATGTCCGGATAGCGCGCCGCAAAGCGCGGCAGCATGTGCGCCACCGTGGCGAGCCCGAAGGACATGGGCGCCGCAATCCGGAGCCGTCCGCGCGGCGTGCCGGTGTCGGCGCGGACCTGTTCATCGGCCGCAGCGAGCCCGTCCAGCAGGTCCGACACCTGGTCGAAATAGGTCTGGCCGATCTCGGTTAGGTGCAGCGACCGGGTGGTGCGCACGATCAGCTGCGCGCCAAGCTCGGCTTCGAGATCCTTCACCATCTTGCTGACAGCTGCATTGGAATAGTTCAGGTCACGCGCGGCGGCGCTGAAACTGCCGCGCTCGACGACGCGCCGGAACACCGTGAGGCTGGAGAAACGGTCCATTGTCCACCCAAAGGAAATAGTCTTTCGATAATATCAGCAATTATCACCTGACACGAAAAGCTCCAACTTCCCGCCAAGCGAAGACACAGGAGCCCGACATGAGCTTTCGGACTATCAAACACATCCTGGCCTCCCTGTTAGTGGGATCGACCTTGAGCGGCGTCGCCTCGGCGCAGAACCATGTGGGCGAAAGCCCCTGGGGCGCGGACGATGAACTCGGTCGACTGAATTTGATCACGCCCGCCTCGCGCGCCGACATTATGTCCCGCGTGTCCGCCGAGCGGGTCTATGATCTTTCAGTCGATTATTTTGTCGGCATGCCGAGTTGGCAGGCTGCGGGGGACCCGCATTACCAGATCTGGATGACCCACACGCCACATGGCACGGAGATCGACGATCCGATGGGCGTGGGCCGGGAGATGAATGGGCATGTTGGTTACACCGGCTCGGCTATTTCCATGTACACACATACCGGTACGCATATCGACGCGTTCAACCATTTCGGCATTGGCGGGCAAATCTACAATGGCTTCCGCGCCGAGGAACATCTGGGCGACCGGGGATGGATGAAGACCGGCGCCGAGACGATCCCGCCAATCGTGGCGCGCGGCGTGCTGGTGGATGTCGCCGCCGCAAAAGGCCTCGACATGCTGCCGGATGGTTACCGTATCACGCGGGCCGACATCGAGGCTGCGCTTGACCGGCAGGGTACGGATCTTCGCAGCGGGGATGTCGTGCTGATCCGGACCGGTCGGATGCAGGTCTATGAAGAGGCCCAACGCTACATGGCCAACCCGCCGGGCCTCGGCCTGGAGGCTGCGAAATTCCTTGTCGAAGAGGGCGGCGCGATGATCCTCGGGGCGGACAATCTGAGCTTCGAGGCGTTTCCGTCCGAGATCGAAAACAATTACGTGCCGCTGCACACCTATCTGCTGGCGCAAATGGGCGTGCCGATCATGGAGCTGGTCTTCCTCGAAGACCTGGCACGGGACGGAGTGTTCGAATTCGCCTTTGTCGGTGGATCTCTCAAGCTGCGCGGCGCGGATGCCGCCCCCATGCGCCCGGTCGCCTTCCCGCTGAATTCAGACCACTGACAAGGCCGATCCTGCGTCCCGATTTGCCCCGAGAACCCTCACCATGCCAACGAAATCCGATATCCTGCTGACAGCGACTGCGCCCGTCATATGGGGCAGCACCTATATCATCACTACCGAATTCCTGCCGCCGGATATTCCGCTGACGATAGCGGCGCTGCGGGCCTTGCCGGCGGGGCTGCTGCTTCTCCTGCTGGTGCGGCAATTGCCCGAGCGGGACTGGATTGTGCGCATTCTTGTACTGGGCGCGCTGAACTTTGCGATCTTCTGGGCCCTGTTGTTCGTGTCAGCCTATCGCCTGCCGGGCGGTGTTGCGGCCACGGTCGGGGCGGTGCAGGCGCTGGCCGTCGTGTTTCTGTCCCGCCTGATGCTGGGCATCCCGATCCGAATCTTGGTCGTGTTTGCGGCGGTGCTTGGCATGGGCGGCGTCGCGCTGCTCCTGCTGACGCCGACGGCGGCGCTGGACCCGGTCGGCATCGCGGCAGGGATCGGCGCGGCTGTCGCCATGGCAGGCGGCACCGTGATGAGCCGTCGCTGGCGTCCACCCGTGCCGCTGCTAACCTTCACGGCCTGGCAGCTGACGGCGGGCGGCCTGTTGCTGGTGCCTGTGGCGCTGGTGTTCGAGCCGGATGTGCCGGTCTTCACCGCGCGCAACTGGAGCGGCATGGCCTATCTCAGCCTGATCGGCGCGGCGGTGACCTATGCGGTCTGGTTTCGCGGCGTGGACCGGATCGCGCCGTCGGCCATCTCGACGTTGGGCTTTCTCAGCCCTGTGTCCGCTGTGGTGCTGGGGTGGGTGTTTCTCGGTCAGGCGCTCAGCCCCGGCCAGGTNGCGGCCACCGGCATCATCCTCGCTTCGGTNCTGATCAGCCAGCGCGCCGCGACGCTGCCGGACCAGCCGAAGCGCCTGCGTCTGGCGGGGTGAAGANATGAGCGCTGTGTCCCTCGCATCCTTCGACTTCGCTCAGGATGAGTCCGCGTAAGGCTACCCGCCCAATTTCTCNGCCGCCTCTTCCGCAAAATACGTGATCACGCCGCTGGCGCCGGCGCGTTTGAAGCACATGAGCGACTCCATCATGACGCGGTCGCCGTCGATCCAGCCATTCTGGGCGGCGGCCTTGATCTGGGCGTATTCGCCGGAGACCTGGTAGGCGATGGTCGGCATACCGAAGGTGGAGCTGACGCGCTGCACAATGTCCAGATACGGAAGGCCGGGCTTGACCATCACCATGTCGGCGCCCTCGGCCAGGTCGAGCGCAACTTCGCGCAGGGCCTCGTCTGAATTGGCGGGGTCCTGCTGATAGGTCTTCTTGTCGCCCTTCAGCGCGGTGGCCGAGCCGATGGCGTCGCGATAGGGGCCGTAAAACCCGCTGGCATATTTGGCGGCATAGGCGAGGATCATCTGGTTGGTGAAGCCTTCCTCCTCGAACGCGCTACGGATCGCGCCGATGCGCCCATCCATCATGTCTGACGGCGCGACGATATCGGCGCCCGCGCCAACATGGACCAGCGCCTGCTGGACCAGTTTTTCCGTGGTCGCATCATTCGGGATTGTGCCGTCTTCGTCCAGCAGGCCGTCATGGCCGTGGCTGGTATAAGCGTCGAGCGCGACATCGGTGATCAGGCCCACTTCCGGCGCGGCATCCTTCATGGCCTTGAGGGCCCGGGGGACAAGCCCGTCCGGGTCCAGCGCGCCAGAGCCGGTCTCGTCCTTCCCGTCCGCGCCGATGTAGGGGAACAGCGCAATGGCGGGGATGCCAAGCTCTCGCGCGCGAATGGCGGCCCTGGCGGCGTCCTTCACGCTCAGCCGGTCAATGCCGGGCAGGGAACCGACCGGCATGCGGTCTTCGCCATCATGCACGAACACGGCCCAGATCAGGTCTGCCGGGGTGAGGACGTTCTCGCCAGCGAGCGAGCGAATCCAGGGTGCCTGACGCAGGCGGCGCATGCGGGTGGCCGGGAAGGCCTGGGGAAAATGGGTCATGCGAGTCTCAATGATGGAAAAACGGCGCGTCTACAACCAGCCAAGTTTACGCACCATGAAACAGCGCTTCGTGATATCCAGATCCTGCGCCTGAATGCGTTCCAGTTCCAGCATCCACTCGGCCATGTCATTGCGCTTGATCTCGCGAAAGCCGTGGCGGGCATAGAAGGGGCCGTTCCACGGCAGGTCGCGGAAAGTGGAGAGCGTGATGCGGCGGATCTTGCGCTTCTTGGCCTCATCCACGACACGGCCCAGCAGCGCCGCGCCAAGCCCCTTGCGTCCGTGGTCCGGGTGAACGCTGATCTGGTCCAGATAGAGCGTGCCGCCCCGCGGGGAGACGAGCGCGAATCCCACCGGTTTGCCCTCGGCGGCGCGGACTGTGAACAGGTCGCCCGTGTCCGCGGCGTGGGTGAGCACTTCGGCGGGGACATGATCGCTCAGCGCCTCTTCAGACAGCAGGCCCGTGGGCGCAAACAGCGTGCTGGCGGCACAATCCACGTCGATCAGCGCGTCGACATCCGACGCGCGCGCGTCGTCGATTCCATATGCGTGTGNTGGCNTGTTGCATTGACNTTNNGNGCNGCNCANTCAATTCCNNTNGAAACNTNTTANGCNAAAAAACGNGNNATTAACAATGAGTGCTTTGTTTTCCGACGAACAATTGATGATCCANGACATGGCCCGGAAGTTCGGAGAGGCGCAATTGCNGCCCCATTCCGAGGCCTGGGACCGCGACAGCCATTTTCCTGTGGATGTGATCAAACAGGCCGCANAACTTGGTTTTGCGGGCATCTATGTGTCGGAAGANGTGGGCGGCAGCGCNCTGACGCGNACNGATGCGGCGCTGATCTTCGAACAGCTTTCCTATGGGGATGTGTCCACGGCGGCGTTCATCTCGATCCACAATATGGCGAGCTGGATGATCGACACGTTCGGTTCTGATGCGCAGCGTCAGGCCTGGTTGCCGCGGCTGACCTCGATGGAACTGATCGCGTCTTACTGCCTGACAGAGCCGGGCGCAGGCTCGGATGCCGCCAGCCTGAAGACGCGGGCGGTGCGCGAGGGCGACGACTATGTCATCACGGGCACGAAGCAATTCATCTCCGGCGCGGGCACGTCCGATGTCTATGTGCTGATGGCGCGCACCTCTGATGATGGGGCGAAGGGTGTTTCCACTTTCATCATCGAGAAGGACACGCCCGGCCTCAGCTTTGGCGCGAATGAGCGCAAGATGGGATGGAAGAACCAGCCGACCGCGCAAGTCATTCTGGATGGCGTGCGCGTGCCAGCCGCAAACCGGATTGGCGAGGAAGGCCACGGTTTCCGTTTTGCGATGGCCGGGCTGGATGGCGGNCGGCTGAATATCGCCGCCTGCGCGCTGGGCGGGGCGCAATTGGCCCTCGACAAGGCGGTCGCCTATGCCAAGGAGCGTGAGCAGTTCGGCAAGCCGATTGCGAGCTTTCAGAACACCGCGTTCAAGCTGGCCGATATGGAGACCGAGCTGCAGGCCGCGCGGGTAATGCTGTATGAGGCTGCCGGGCGGCTGGACCGAAAGGCGCCGGATGCGACGCGGTGGTGCGCGATGGCGAAACGCTTCGTGACAGACACGGCGTTCAAGGTGGCCAATGACGCGCTGCAGATTCATGGCGGCTATGGCTATCTGGCCGATTATGGCGTGGAGCGGATTGTGCGGGACCTGCGCGTGCACCAGATCCTGGAAGGTACGAACGAGATCATGCGCGTCATCATCTCGCGGGACATGCTGAAGGACTAGGCCTTTCGGGCAATTTTCCGAACATTACCGATATTTATAGCGTTTTCGCGTGTGCGGAGCCTGAATTCATGCCGTCCGTGTCTGGACAAGGCGCGGTGGCTGCGGTGTTCTTGAGTCCTGGTAGAGTGCAGGAACAGGAGGGGCCGCAATGCGTATGGTCCGTAAGCTGTCGGTTGTGGCCGGATTTGCAGTGCTGGGCGCGTGCGCCAGTGCGCCGCCCAATCTGAATGACAATCAAATCGTCCGGGGTGAGCGCGTCGGAGAGGTCGAGTTGGGCATGAGCCTGATCGAGCTGTTTGCTGTGAAGGGCACGCCGCGCCACACGACCCCCATCGAAGGCACGCGAGCGACGACCTACACCTATGACGGCCTCGTCATCGCAGCGGATGAAAAGGTTTATTGGATCATCGCGCGTGACCCGCGCTATCGCACGGATATAGGTGTCGGGACCGGCGCGGAGCAGATCCTGGCGCGCGGGGCCTATGGCAAGCCGAAATGCGTTGTCACCAAGGGCGATGAAACGCTTTACGACTACAGCGACATCTATTTCGGCGTCGACAACAAGAGCGGCAAGGTGACAAAGGTCGGCATCATGCGCGATACGCAGACCTGTGATGGCTGAACTGGCGGGCTGACGCACCTCTGCGCCTGAATCCTCGAAAGCGATTGAACCCTGCCACGATCTGCGGCAGCCTGCAGGCCGAGTATTGGCGGATTGGAGGAGGTGTCGCGTGCGGGGATTGAAGGGAATTGGTTTGGCGCTGGTTGCGGCGCTGTTCGTGCCGTTTGCATGGGCGCAGACGGGCGATTGGTCGGAAGAGATCGCGGCGCTGGCCCACAAGGATGGGTTTGTTGATCTCTACCTCGATGCGGAAGGCGGGCGCGTTCTGGTCGCGCTGCCTGCGCCTGATGAGGACGGCGTATCCCTTCGCGCCATTCAGGCGACGGGGCTGACGGCGGGCCTCGGGTCCAATCCGATCGGCCTTGACCGAGGCCGCGCCAATGGCGGTGAGATCGTGGCCTTCCGCAAGGTCGGTGAGAAGGTCGTCGCGGAGATCGAGAACTGGGCCTATCGCGCGAGCGCGGACAATCCGCTGGAGCGCAAGGCGGTGCGGGATTCCTTTGCGCGGAGTTTTGTCTGGTCGGGTGAGATCCTCGGCACCGGGCCTGAGGGCGAATTGCTGGTGGACCTGTCGACCTATCTGACGCGCGACACGATGGATGTGCGCGCCACACTGAAGCAACACCCCAAGGGNGGCNCNTTTCAGGTGTCAAAGGATCTGTCCATGCCGGATGTGTCGGCTGCGCTGGCCTTTCCTGACAATGTCGAGTTTGACGCCTTCCTGACGCTGACCAGTGATGAGCCAAAGGCAGAAGTCTGGGCGACGGCAGCGGATGCGCGGTCTGTGACCCTTGTGCAGCACACATCGCTCGTGCGGCTGCCGGATGATGGCTACACGCCGCGCATGTTCGATCCGCGCAGCGGCGCGATTGATGTCGGCTATTATGATTTCTCTGCGCCACTGACCGGGCAGGTCGGCCAGTCCTTTGCGCGCCGGTTTCGCCTGCAGAAACAGGACCCGACCGCAGAGTTCAGCCCGGCGAAAGAGCCGATCGTCTTCTATGTCGACTCAGGGGCACCGCAGGAAATCCGCGACGCTCTGATTGAGGGGGCGTCCTGGTGGGCCGACGCGTTTGAAGCGGCGGGCTTCCCGGATTCCTACCGTGTTGAAGTGCTTCCAGAGGGCGCGCATCCATTGGACGTGCGTTACAATGTGATCCAGTGGGTGCACCGCCAGACGCGTGGCTGGTCCTATGGGGGCGGCCTGACCGATCCGCGTACGGGCGAAATGCTGAAGGCAAATGTTATCCTCGGAAGTCAGCGCGTGCGCCAGGATCGCATGATCTTCGAAGGTCTTGCTGGCGCGGAAAAGACCGGCATGGGCGAGGCGAATGATCCCGTGCAAATTGCGCTGTCACGCATTCGGCAACTGTCGGCGCATGAAGTGGGCCATACGCTCGGCTTCGCGCATAATTTCGCGGCGTCGTCGAATGACCGCGCTTCGGTGATGGATTATCCCGCGCCATTCGTGCGCGTCGGGCAGGGCGGTGATCTCGATTTCTCCGCTGCCTATGATGTGGGTATCGGTGAGTGGGACAAGGTTACCACGATGTGGCTCTATCGGCAGTATNCGGAAGGTGTGGACGAGANTGCGGCGGGGGACGCNCTGCTTGAGTCCGCACGCGCCAGCGGGCTGCGCTATATTGATGATCCGCAAGGGCGCGGCGTCGGTACGGCGCATCCCTATGCCAGCGTTTGGGACAATGGCGCAGACCCCGTCGCGTCGTTGTTGAATGTGATGCAGGTGCGCGATGTCGCACTGGAAAACTTCGGTTTGAACGTGTTGCAGTCCGGGGAGCCGACCTCACGCCTGCGCGCGGNGATCGTGCCGATCTACCTTTACCATCGGTATCAGGTGAATGCGGCCGCCAAGATGATTGGCGGGTATGAGTTCCATTATGCCGAAACCGGTGAGGCGGATGCCGCCGGTGCACCGGTCCCGGCCAGTCAGCAACGCGCAGCGCTGGACGCGCTGGTGGCGACGCTCGACCCAGCGGTGCTGGACCTGCCGAACGATACGCTCGACCTGTTGACGCCGCCGCTTGTGTCTTTCCGAGGTGCGGGTGCGGGGGCCGAGTATTTCCCGGGCGAGACAGGCGCGATGTTTGACCTGCTGACGGCAGCGGATACGTCCGCGTCGCAGACTCTGAGTGCGCTCTTTCATCCCCAGCGTGTCGCTCGCCTGATTGAAACGCAGCGACGAGATGCGGAGGCGCTTGGCTATGGCGAGGTTCTCGCCAAGGTCGAGGCGACGCTGTTCGNTGGTGCGGAGACACCAAGACAAGCGGGCATTCTCCACCGCGAGCAAATCCGCTATGTTTCTACCCTGATTGAACTGTCTGCATCATCAGCAGCGACGCCCGCGGCGGTAGCTCAGACAAATGCGTATCTGAGTTCGCTGAAAGACCGACTCTCGAAACGNCAGCGCCGGATGGCGGCCAGCGACACTGCNGTGCGCGCTGAGCTTGGCCGTCGTATCGCGGCGCATCTGGATCGGCCGTCACCTGCTGCGTTGCCGTCGTCGTCAGCGGTGGACATTCCACCGGGCAGCCCGATTGGGGCTGGCAGTGCGGAATCGTGCTGGCATTGCGATACGCTGCTTGGGCCTCTCCAATAACGCTTCCCTTGCGGAAGGCATTTCCCCCTTTGGTGCGCCGCTGTAAACTTCCCGTATAGAGGCCAAAAGGCCCGACGGGAGGAAAGCATGAATATCGAGGAACTGCCCGGCGTCGGCGCAGAGATTACCGGCGTCGATCTGCGTCGTCTCACCGAACATGAATTCGAGAATATCCGCACAGCCTATGCAGAGCATGGGGTGATCTTCTTCCGGGATCAGGAGTTGTCCGAGCGGGACCATATCCGGTTTGCCGAGCGCTGGGCTCCGATCAATGTGAATCGGTTCTTCGCAGCCCACCCCGAGCANCCGCAGATCGCGATGGTGGTGAAAGAGAAGGACCAGAAAGACAATATCGGTGGCGGATGGCACACGGATCATTCCTACGATGTCGAGCCGGCGATGGGTTCGATCCTCGTTGCGCGTGACCTGCCAGAGACCGGCGGGGACACGTTCTTTGCCAGCATGTACNGCGCCTATGATGCCCTGGACGATGATATGAAAACGCGTCTGAAAGGCATGAGGGCCGTTCATTCTGCGCATCATATCTTCGGGACCGGAAAGGAGACCTATTACAACACAACCGATGCGGGCGGGAACCGGATTGGCAANGCGGCGGCCGCAGATGTGCTGGAAGACGTGACGCATCCCATCGTGATCACGCACCCGCTCAGCGGCAAGAAGGCGCTCTACGTCAATCCAGCCTTCACGACCGGTATCGTCGGCATGNCGCAAGAGGAATCGAAGGAANTNCTCTCCACACTCTACGCGCATGCGATGCAGCAGGAATTTGCGCATCGGTTCAAATGGCAGCCCGGATCGGTTGCGTTCTGGGACAATCGCGCGACCTGGCACTGGGCCCTCAATGANTATCACGGCCAGCGGCGCGTCATGCATCGNATCACGCTGGAAGGCTGTGCTCTGCATTGACCCCGCGCTGACAGGAGCCTTCGCTCCGGGCTTGATCGGCGGCCCGACGCCTGTAGGGGTAGTGTCGCAGATACGAGACCAGCNAGGGCTGGCGGAGACGAAGGGATANANTATGTCGAATGAGGTATCGGTCAGCGTCCGTCGCGGCGTGGGCCGCATGACGCTGACGCGTCCAAAGGCGCTGCATGCGCTGAATGCGCCAATGTGCGAGACAATTCTGTCGGCGCTGGAGCGCTGGGCCGACGATCCGACTGTCTATCTTGTGATGATTGACCATGAAGCCGATACGCGGGGCTTCTGTGCAGGCGGCGATATTCGTATGCTGGCCGAAAGCGGCGCCGGCGATGCCAGCGAGGCGCGTGCCTTTTTCAACGTCGAGTATCGCATGAACGCCGCGCTGAAGACGTTCCCGAAGCCTGTGCTGGCCATCATGGATGGCGTGACCATGGGTGGAGGCGTCGGCCTGTCTGTGCATGGCTCGCACCGCGTGGCGACCGAGCGCACCCTGTTTGCCATGCCCGAAACCGGAATTGGCCTGTTTCCTGATGTCGGGGGTGGTTGGTTCCTGCCGCGCCTGTCCGGCGAACTCGGTACCTGGCTGGCGCTGACCGGNGCGCGCCTCAAGGGCAGTGACGTCGCNGCGGCGCGCGTTGCGACGCACTANTTGCCATCGGAACTGATTNCGAACCTNAAGAAGCAGATCGANGCCGCCGATTTCTCNGTCGGCGCTGCCGAGATGCTGAACGAAATTTTACGTGGTCTGACCCATNCTGTGCCGCCCGGCAGTTTCGAGGCGCACNGTGATGTCATCGATACATGTTTTGCCAAGGACACTGCCGAAGAGATTGTTGCAGCGCTTGAGGCCAATGGCGATGACTGGGCCGCCGAGCAGGTCGCCACGCTGCGCACGAAATCCCCGGAGACCGTGAAGGTTGCGCTACGCCAGGTACGTGAAGGCGGCAAGATGGCGACATTCGAAGACAATATGCGCATGGAATACCGTATCGGGTGGCGCAAGGTGCAAAGCCATGACTTCCTTGAGGGCGTGCGCGCCGTGATCATCGACAAGGACAATGACCCGAAATGGCGGCCTTCACGGCTCGAAGATGTCAGCGACGAAGACATCGCCAAGTATTTCGAGCCGCTTGGCCCAGATGAATTGACCTTCGGGGATTGAGCTTTACCGCCGGGTCAGAGTACTCACACTTCTGGGTAAATGGCTGATCAGGAGTGACCATGCGCGGGCAAGTATTGAAAGCAGACACGGCTGACGGGCTCGGCATCATCCTTGGTGATGATGGCCAGCGCTATCGCTTCTCGCAGGCGCAGGTCCGTGACGAAAGCCGATTGGCTCAAGGCCATGTGGTGGATTTCATTGGCATGGGAGATGAAGCGCGCGACATCTACATGCTGAAGGCGGCGGCTGATGCACCTGCGCCAGCCGCTTCGGCGCCTCAACCGGCGGCGGCGCCCGCGACATATGCCGCGCCAGCCTATGCTCACACACCGGCAGTGAAGAGTGACGGCATCTGGACCTATTTCCTGAGAACTCTTTCGAAGAACTATTTCCAGTTCAATGGCCGCGCCCGCCGGCAGGAGTATTGGGGCTATATTCTCTTCTATCTACTTGCATTCATTGTCACGATTATTCTGGATACGATCCTGACACTCTCGATCTTTGGAATTGAAGATGCGGATGATGGTTACTTCCTGCCGCTCTTCACCGGGCTCTGGCTGCTCTACAACATCATTCCCGGCATCGCTGTAACCGTGCGGCGGTTCCACGACCAGGATCTGTCCGGTTGGATGTATCTGCTGAACTTCATTCCGTATGTCGGTGGCCTCGTCGTGTTTGTCTTCATGTTGATCGACAGCCGGGCTGAAGAGAATGTTCACGGCCCGAGCCCCAAATATCAGGGCCACAGCGCCGCAGACGCGTTCGCCTGAACGAATACGCTTAATATTGGACATCGCAGGCCGGCCCAATTCGTTACGCAAAAGTAACGGTTAATGTATTCGGCCGTTTGTTAACCTTCTACTCTTGTAGAAAGGGTATGCTTATCAATTCATTAGGAATGATCATGTACTTCTACTCAAACTACAACAAAAGTTGAGTGAATAATTGAGTGGTGGTGAAAATGATGATTGCTGAAACGCAGGAAACTGCGAACTCTTCGTTGGGCGAATCTTTCCTGAAGTCTTTGTCTTTGCTTGAACAGGCGCACCGTCGTCTTCATGATGTTGTGAAGGACGATCTGGAGCGCGGTGGCGAACGGTCGCTGACAGGCGTTCAGGCGCTGCTGCTGTACGAAATTGGCGAAGGTGAAGCCCCGGCTTCCGTTCTGCGTGCCCGCGGTGCTTTTGCCGGAACAAGCCTGTCTTACAACGTCAAGAAGCTTCAGGAAGGCGGCTATCTGATCCAGACCCGCTCTGAGGATGACAAGCGCACCGTGACGCTGAGCCTTACCGAACGCGGCCTGAAAGTGCGCAAGCGCGTAGAGGCCCTGTTTGAAAAGCAGGCTGGCGCGCTGGAGCCAACCGCCAGTGTCCGTCCGGATGACCTTTCGCAACTCAACAAGACCATCTCGCGGCTGGAGCGCTTCTGGTCTGACCAGATCCGTTTCCGCCTCTAAGGCTCGGATCGAAGATACACTGACAAGAGCCCTCGCCTTGATCCGCGAGGGCTTTTTCATGCGCGCAACGAGAAAGAAAGTGGTTTTCAACCGGTGATTTCTTGCTATTCCCAATTGAATGAGGGCGTTCGGGGTATTGGGATTGGTGCTGGCTTGGCCAGACGTGGCATTTGCCGGGCCGTGGGCTCAGGCACCTGGCGATTGGTACGCTTCTGCTGCGATCACTCAGGAAGAGCTCGAAGGCATTCGTGGCAACCGGGTCGAATTGTACGGCGAGTATGGCTTTGCGCGCAATTGGACCGTAACGGCGAAGTCAGAGGCCGTCGCCTATGAACTTGGCGGTCAGTTCGACAAGGAATTCTGGCGCGGCACGCTCCGCCGCCAGCTCGTCTCCCATAAGGGGTGGGCTGTGGGCGTTGAAGGCGGTGTGGTNCACGGCAATTCNCTGGGCGGNGTGTTTGCGTGCGATGANTGGGGCGCTGAGCTTCGCGTGAGCGGCGGCCTGTCCGGTGTGCGCGGCGGACGAAACTTCTACACGTTCGCGGATCTCGTCNCGATCCGGCATGAAGATGGCTGCGCACGGCAACGCGCAGAGTTTGGCTATGGTGTCGATCTCTGGCGCAGCATCTTCCTCAGCCAGCAACTCTGGATCGAGCGCGGCAACAAATCTGCTGATTCAAACAAGTATGAGACNAAGCTAGGCTACCATTTCGATTGGGCAGACCTGGCTGTCGGATATCGGGAAGAGTTCGCCGGAGACTTTGATGAGCATTCTGTGTTGCTCTCCATCGTCTTCCGGCGCTGACTCTCCCCTGTCGCTCCCCTATTCGGCAGGGGCCTCTTCCGCTGNAGGGGCGGCCTCTGGCACGTATCCCGTCTCGCTCATCAAATAGGCAACCACGGCGATCCGGTCGTCAGGCTTGCGGACGCCTGCAAACGTCATGCGGTTGCCGGGCAGGAAAGTGCGCGGGTTTTCCAGCCAATGTTCCACCTGATCCGGGGTCCAGGTGAAATCGGCTTCCTGAAGTGCGGGAGAATAGGTGAAGTCTTCCAGCGCACCAGCTTCGCGACCGAACAGGCCGTGAAGGTTTGGTCCGACGAGGTGCCCGCCACCTTCGGCGGTGATGTGGCAAGACTGGCAGAGTTTCCAGGTGCGGCGACCGCGCGCATAATCAGCCGTGTTGTACGGCGCGGGCAGGGCTGCGAATGGCGACGTTGCATCCGCAGCCGCTTCGGTGACTGCGGCAGGCGTTGTTTCTGGGGCAGTGGATGCAGCGGGAGCTTCAGCTTGCGGTGCTGCCGGGGCTGCGTCCGATGCGGGCGCATCAGAGCCTCCGCAGGCTGTCAGCAGAAGTGCGGAGGCAAAAGCGAGGGAAATAGTCGTCTTCATGAGAGAATAGGGCTCCAGGATATATCCAGCCGCACTTTGTGGGGTAACCAAGCGTAAAGCAACCGGCCTGCGTCAACTGGACGCCCGATGGCAGATGCTGTCATACAAGCAGGTGTCTGAGGCCGGGCAGGGACAAAGCCCCTGCACCGCGTTATCCTGTGCAGATGGCTGATTCCCTTCGATCCCGCCCGGAAATTCGCAAACTTCCCCCCGACGTCGTGAACCGTATCGCGGCGGGCGAGGTCGTTGAGCGCCCGGCAGCAGCGGTAAAGGAATTGGTGGAGAATGCGCTCGACGCAGGTGCGCGGCGCATTTCCATTTCGATCGAGGCTGGAGGCCTGAAGCGCATCATCATCGAGGATGATGGCTGTGGCATGTCCGCCGACGATTTGCTGGTCGCGCTGGAACGGCATGCCACCTCAAAACTCGTGCCGGATGCGGGCGGGCGTGTTGACCTGCTGAACATCCATACGATGGGCTTCCGGGGCGAAGCGCTGCCGTCAATCGCGTCAGTCAGCCGGTGTAGCATCTCGTCCCGTGCGGCGGGTGAGGATGCTGCCGAAGTGTTTGTCGAAGCGGGACGAATGGAAGGCCCCCGCCCGGCGGCCTTCACGGGACGCGGTGAAACGGGCACGCGGATCGAGGTGCGCGATCTGTTTTACGCAACCCCCGCCCGCTTGAAATTCATGAAAGGCGAGCGCGCCGAGAGCATGGCCGTGACGGATACGGTCAAGCGTCTGGCGATGGCGAATCCGCATGTCGCGTTCTCTTTGGAGAATAACGGGCGCAACTCGCTCAGATACGGCGCCGAGGCTGAAGGTGCGTCTGGTCAACTTGCCCGTTTGGGCGCCATCATGGGACGGGATTTCCGCGAGAATGCGCTGGAGATTGATGCCGAGCGCGAAGGTGTACGGCTTAGCGGCTTTGCGGGCCTGCCCACGCTGAACCGTGGTAATGCGCAGATGCAATTCCTGTTCGTGAATGGGCGGCCCGTTAAGGACCGCATGCTGAATGGCGTGATCCGCGCGGCCTATCAGGATTTTCTTGCGCGGGACCGGCATCCGCTCGCAGCGCTGTTCGTGGACCTTGATCCGGAATATGTGGATGTGAACGTNCACCCGGCGAAGACTGAAGTACGCTTCCGCGACGCCGGAAATGTGCGGGGGCTGATGATTGGCGCGCTGCGCCATGCGCTTGCCGCCGCCGGACATCGCGCCTCGACCACGGTGGCGAACTATGCGCTCGGCAAGGTGAAGATTGAAGAGGCGACCTCGCCCAATCTCTGGTCGGTCCCNTCCGCGCCNGAGCGCCAGGCGTCGCCCTCTTCCTATTATCGCCAGCCGGTCGGACCGGATCTGGATCAGCCGCTTCCGCCTTCTGGCATGGAGACACCACCGCCCCATATGCATGGTCTGAGTGAAGCGCCGCCGCCGATCTACCGGCACGATGCGGCACCTTCGGCGCGGGTTGAGCCCGATGCAGGCGCTACGCATGGGGCGCAGCCGGACTTTCCGCTCGGTGTCGCACGGGCGCAGCTGCACGAGACCTATGTAATCGCACAGACGGCAGATGGAATTGTCATCGTTGACCAGCACGCTGCGCATGAGCGCCTCGTCTACGAAGACATGAAGCGCCAGATGGCGGCGGGCGGTGTGAAACGACAGGCGCTGCTGATTCCAGATGTGGTGGAGCTCTCTGAGGATGAGGCCGCCCGGGTGCTGGAGCGTGCAGAGGAACTGGCTGAACTTGGCCTGGAGATCGAGCCATTCGGTTCNGGGGCGATCTGTGTGCGGGCGACCCCGGCCCTGTTCGGTGAGATGGATGCGATGGGACTGATCCGTGATCTGGCGGACGATTTTGCGGAGTATGATGCGGGTCTTGCGCTCAAGGAGCGGTTCGAGGAAGTCATGGGCAATATGGCATGCCGCGGATCGGTCCGGGCCGGGCGTCGTCTGAACGGTGAAGAGATGAATGCGCTGCTTCGTCAGATGGAGGCCACTCCACATTCCGGGCAATGCAATCATGGCAGGCCCACCTATGTGGAACTGAAGCTTGCGGATATCGAACGCTTGTTTGGGCGTCGTGGTTAGGAAAACGAGCGGCATGGACGCGCTGATCTTTGACTGTGATGGCGTGCTGGTCGATTCCGAGACAATTTCCATTGCCGTAGAGCGGGAGATGCTGTCTGGCTGGGGGCTGGACTATCCGTTTGAGACGTTCGTGTCGCGTTTTGTCGGGCTTCACAATCGAGACTTCCATGCTGCACTTGCGGCAGACGCGATTTCCAATGGACGTCCGTTACCGGAGGATTTTGCGGACCATTTGCAGGCGCAGATATGGCGTCGCTTCGAGACAGATTTGACCGCGATTGGAGGCGTGTTGGACTCAGTCGCCGCATTTGCGGGCGCAATAGCGGTGGCCTCCTCGTCAGAGGCGGAAAAGCTCGTGCGGAAGCTTCAGCTGACCGGGCTCCATGCGGCGTTTGCCCCGCATGTTTATTCATCCGACCTGGTCACAAACGGAAAGCCTGCGCCTGACCTGTTTCTCTACGCGGCAGGGCAAATCTATGCGCGCCCCGAAAATTGTGTCGTGATTGAAGACAGTGTGAACGGCGTGAAGGCCGCACGTGCCGCTGGAATGACGGCCTGGGGGTTTGTTGGTGGCGGTCACGCGGATGCAGGCCTCGGAGAGCGCTTGTTGTCAGCAGGCGCACATCGCGTGTTTGCCTCTCATGCCCAGATTGCTGCTGCGCTCAGCTAGGTCAGGCGTTCGGGAATACATCTNTCAGCGCGGCCCAGTCTGCTTCATGTGATCCGGCATGGTTCGGTTTGGTCGGGTCAGTCAAGCGCCCGCGGGGCTTGGTNTAGCTGTCGATCTTGCGTTCCGGTTTTTCATGCCACTGAATGTTCACGGCCCAGAGTTTCGGGAAGAAGTACAGGGTTGAGTANGGCAAATGGTCGTGAATCCACCAAGCCAGTTTCTGCCAGTCCCCTTCTGCATGGAACGCGTCATAAAATGCGGGGATCACGATGCAGGCCGTCGCGCCCATATGCCCGTTTGAGTCGCGGCGATCCCAGATATGGTGTCCGAAATTGCTTTCATTCGATGCGCAATTGTAGCCCTTTTTCCTTTCGCGCTGCATCTGGTTGCCGAAACCATTGACTTCAGGAGATCTGTAAGCGGACCGGATGGCAATGCGACCGAATACGTCCTGCAGGGGCTCTAGCAGTTCCGTGCAAAGCTTCGTGCCAGCCGNGATGGCAAGGTCGGGATCGTCGGGGGCGTTTNAAAAGCNATGAACTGCAGCGATATCCGAAAACAGAAAGTCGCGCATGAAAAAGGATTTTGACAAACGTGTGCGTCCGAACTCTGACAAGCTTTCGACGCTGTTGGGCGGTTTCATGGGGCAGACTAGTCCTGATCGCTGGTGTCAGCATCNACAACCCAATACATTTCCGGTGTGCATGTGCCTTCGGTAATCCGGTCGCGCTTCAGAGTAAGGGTTTCACCGACTTCCGGCAGGCTGCCAAGATATTCGTCAGAGACCCAGAATTCTCCGTCATCGCCCTCAAACAGTGCGCCATCCTCATCGACTTCCGTGACAATTGCCGTGATGACGGACNTCTCATAGCTGCACGGCCCTCCGGCCATGGGCGGCGAAGGCTGATTGCAAGCAGTCGTCAGTGCCAGCGTGCCGAGCGTAAAAATCGTGTAGCGCATAAGATACGTCTCCCCTTCCGAGGGAAGGCTATCGGCATTTCCAGCGAACTCAAGCAGAAATCAGGTGTTGATGACGCGGCCGGGATTCATGATATTGGCCGGGTCGAGTGCGCGCTTGATGGCGCGCATCGTTTCGGTGGCGGCCTTGGGGCGGATACGTTCCAACTCGTCCCGCTTCAGGCGCCCGACGCCATGCTCGGCGCTGATGGAGCCGTCGAAGCTCATCACCTGATCATAGATGATACGAAACACTGCCGCATCCTGCCCGCGCAGAACAGGTTGGGCCGCATTGCCCGGTTCGCAGACGGAGTAATGCAGGTTCCCGTCACCCACATGTCCGAAAATCACGAACTCCGCTGTTGGCACTTGCTCAAGCACCGCTTGATTGCAGGCCTTGATGAAGTCCGGAATACGGCTGATCGGAACGGAGATATCCTGATTGAGCGCTGTGCCATAGGCGCGCTTGGAAAGCGGGATGGTTTCGCGAATGTGCCAAAAGCTATCGGCCTGCGCGACGCTTTCGGCAATCACGGCATCGGCGACGAGATTGGATTCATAGGCCGACGCCAGTGCGCCTTCCAGTACGTCGCGGGCATGATCTTCCCGCGACATGGAAACTTCCATCAACACGCGCCATGGCAGGTCCGAAGGTAACGGGTCGCGCGTGTCCGGTACGTCTGCCTGCACCATGGCAACAGCATTTGCCGGAATGATCTCGAAACTCGTCACAGTGTCGCCCGCATGATCACGGACAAGAGCGAGCAGTTTGACGACATCGTCCGTAGACGCGCAGGTCACCCAGGCGCTGGCGCGTTGCACTTGCGGGAAGAGTTTGAGGGTTGCCGCTGTGATGATGCCCAGCGTGCCTTCCGCGCCTGCGAACAGCTGCTTGAGATCATAGCCGGTATTGTTCTTGCGCAAGCCGGACAAGCCATTCCAGATTTCGCCGGTAGGTAAAACAACTTCAAGCCCGAGGATCAGGTCTCGCATCATCCCATAGCGCAGCACCGCTACACCGCCAGCGTTGGTAGAGATAAGACCGCCAATGGTTGCTGTGCCTTCAGAGCCGAGCGAGAGCGGGAAGAGCCGTTTGGCGTCTTCGGCCGCCTGCTGCGCAGTGACGAGTGGCGCGCCTGCTTCGATGACCATTGAGTTGTTGAAGGCATCCAGCGACCGAACCGCATTCATACGTTGCATGGAAATGCAGATTTCGCCGTGGGGCGTGCCTGCATCGACCAGACCTGTATTGCCACCTTGCGGTGTGATCGCAACGCCGTGCTGATTACAGAGCNTCACCAACTCTGCCGTNTCNACGGTTGTCGCTGGCCTCGCGAGNAACGGTGTTTCGCCCTTGTAGGTCCCGCGCCAGGGGCTGACGACCTTTTCGAGGTCTTCTGCCTCCGTGCTCCACCCTTTTGGGCCGAGCAGGCTTTTTGCGGCGGAGAGAAAGTCGGGGCTGAGCTGTGTCATGTGGGACAATCTAACCATTCTGAAGCGTGAATGCGATGACCAAACAGTGGGGNATTGGGTCAGTCGCGATGAGCGGCGCGCGCGAGACGGTCATTGATGGCTTCGCCCAGACCTTCATTGGGAATGCGGGCTACGGCGATCCTGTCAGCCACCGCATCGAGTTGGCGCAACATGGCGAAGAGATTTGCCGCCGCTTCGNAGAGGCTTCCTTCTGGTGACAAATTCGCGCCGCCGTGGGTGTCTGAGCCGAAGCCGAGCCAGGCCTCCCCTTCTTCAGGGGCGTCGGCGTCGAGGCGCATGCGGGCATTTGGCGCGTAGTGGCTTTTCAACTGACCTGGCGCAGTAATGCCGTCCTCCTCGCCCGCACGGGCAAGCGGAGCGCCGAGGAAAGCCTCAAGTGCGGAGGTTTCAACGGCGCCAGCTCGAAGCAGGACGGGGCGGTCGCCGACGAAGGACACNATGGTGGACTCGATGCCTTGTTTGCACGGGCCGCCATCCAGAATCAGATCCAGCTTNCCATCAAGGTCAGCTTTGACGTGNTCCGCGCGGGTCGGGCTGATATGCCCTGACCTGTTGGCGGACGGCGCGACGACAGGACGGCCGAAGCCGGAGATCAACTGGCGCGCNCCGGGATGCGCCGGCATGCGNAGGGCAATGGTCTCCAGGCCGGAGCGGGCAAGGTCGCAGACGGTCCCCGTTGGCGCGACGGGAAGCACGATCGTCAAGGGACCTGGCCAGAAGGCGCTTGCCAGCGCGAGCGCCGCTTCGGAGAAGACCGCTTCCTTTTGCGCCATGTCGAGATTTGCGACATGGGCGATCAGCGGATTGAAGCGCGGCCTGCCCTTGGCCGTGTAGAGCCGGGTTACGGCGTCAGGGTTCGCCGCATCACAGGCNAGCCCGTAGACTGTCTCTGTCGGCATGGCGACGAGACCGCCCTTGCGCAGGAAGCTGATCGCAAGGTCGATGGGGCCGGAACTGATGGNCGCGATGGCTGTCATGCGCGGGACTTAGCATTGGCGCGGCGGCCCCGGAAGCCGCCGCTGCACTATTTGCGGGTCGCGGTCCCCGTGACCGTGACNNTGATATCTTCTCCGACCCATGTTGCNGCCGGATCAGANGCCTGNCCGAGATTGAAGGCCTTTCGGCTCATCACCGCGGAGGCNTCNANGCGNGCTGTGTCGCCCTCAATATCCAGCGTGAAGGTGAGCGGTACGGTGACCAGCTCTGTTTTCAGCGTGATGACGGCATCAGCGGTGTAGCCCTCGCCGGTTTCCTCGAAGTCTGTCAGACGAATGCGCGCAGTCGGAAAGGTGTTCGTGTCGAACCATTCCGGCCCTTTCAGGCTGTCATTGTAGAGCTTCTTGCCAGCGTCAGCTGTCGCCGTTTCGACCTTGACCAGAACTTGCGATGAAGCGAGGTCGTCCGGATAAAACTCTACATCGGCCGTCCAGCTGCCAAAGGTGCCGGTGAACTCGTTGCCATCATAGATACCGGTGAAGCGGATTTCAGAGGCGTCGTAGTTGACGTCCCAATTTGCCTCCAGCGGCGCTTCAGTCGTCGCCGAAGAGTCATTGCTAGAGGAGTCTGAGCTTCCGGATGGAGCGGAAGTTGCCAGTGGGATGAGCGCGATCAGCGCGAAGGCAACAGCGGAAACACCGAACGCGCGTACATAGCCGCGAGCGGTTTTCGGTGCGGCGGGCTTTCCGAACAGGCCCGGCAGCATTTTCTTCAGTACGCCATCCTCACCGCCAATTTCATGTTTCACAGCTCCTGCGACATGCAGAACCAACAGGATGATCAGCAGCCAGGCCCCTTTGGAGTGAATGGTCTCGATGATCGTGTGAGCAATGTCGCCACGCAGGAAATCCGGTGCGGGCAGGTGCGGCCAGCTGATCGACCCAAACAGGACGGTGGGCACTTTGAACTTGGAGGTCGAGACAAGTACCCAGCCTGCGAGCGGCAGGATGAGCATCAGGCCATAGAAAGCCATGTGGACNAGGTGCGATGCCAGTTTCTCGTGCGCGGGCATTTCTTCCGGCAAGGGCGGCGGCGGATTCGCGGCGCGCCAGAGGATCCGCGTGACTGTCAGGAACAGCAATGTGATCCCGATGGATTTGTGAAGCTGATAGCGCGCTTCGTTGCCATCCATGTTCCAGCCGAGCCAGATCATGAACAGGATGAGGGCCGCCATCACCCAATGAAGGATGATGGCGACGGTCGTGTATCTGGCAGATACTTTTTTCATCGGGTCTGTCGGTCGACTTATTCAGCGGCCGGTGCGGCCATTGCGAACTCGGTTTCGATCGTGAGATTGACCTCGTCGCCCACATTCGGGACCAGTTTCTCAAGACCGAAGGCTGACCGGTTGAAAGAGCCTGTTGCGGAGAAGCCGATTTTCGGTTGTTCCGGCGCCCATGGGAAGGTGGCGGTGCCATTGTAGGTCACGTCCAGGGTGACAGGCTTGGTCACGCCCAGGAATGTCAGGTCTCCGGTGACCGTGCCGGTGGATGGGCCGGTCTGGGTGATCTCTGTCGATGTGAAGGTGATTTCCGGNTATTCGCCAGCGTTGAAGTAACCGGCGTCCTGAGCGATCTCCTCATCAAATGTGTCGTACGGCGAGTCGGCATGAGTCGCCTTGAAGTCACCCGGGTAGTCTGTTTCGACGGATGTCGGGTCGATTGTGACGGTCAGCGAAGTCGCGCTGGCATCATCGGGATTGAATTCAAGCGTTGCGTCGAATTTNGTGAAACGGGCGGTATAGTTNGACAGGCCGAAATGGTTGACTGTCCAGACGAGTGAGGCGTGTGTCGGGTCCAGGGTGTAGGTGCCAGCNGGGCCGATTTCCGGAGCGACTTCTTCCGCCGGCGCTGCCGTGGCTTCAGCGGTTTCGACAGTTTGCGCTTCGGCCTCGGCTGCGGGGGCGGTGGTTTCAGCCGCNCCACAGGCGGCGAGGGCGAAGAGAGATACCGTAAGAAGGGATTTNCGCATGGATGAAGTCTCCTGGAGTTTCTGGTAGAGGGTAACCGTGATTATAGGGCGCAGTTGGCGTCGTGCCATCCCCGCGCTAAATGCTCATCTAAATATGACCTATTCGGATTCTGGGAGAAATGCATGGCTTATGAAGCGCCGCTAAACGACATGGCGTTCGCGCTGCAATCTGTAGCGGACCTGTCCCGGCTTGAAGGTTTGGAGCCATTTGGCAATTACGACCCGGAATTGATCTCGCCAATCCTCGAAGAAGCAAACAAGCTGGCGCGGGATGTNCTTGCGCCGCTCAATACCGTGGGCGACGCGCATGGCGCACAACTGACCGATGAAGGCGTGAAGGCTGCGCCAGGCTTTGCCGATGCCTATGCCCAGTTCCGCGATGGCGGCTGGATGGGTTTGTCCGCACCCGAGGAATGGGGCGGGCAAGGCCTCCCAAAGGCGCTCGCCCTGGCGGTCATGGAAATGTTTCACGCGGCGAACATGTCCTTCGGCCTCTGCCCGATGCTGAGCTTCGGAGCGATCGAAGCGCTGATCGCGCACGGCACGGACGAGCAGAAACAGACCTATCTGCCAAACCTTGTTGCNGGAAACTGGACCGGCACGATGAATTTGACTGAGCCGCAGGCCGGATCNGATGTCGGCGCGCTGAAGACGAAAGCGATTCCGAATGAGGATGGCAGCTACGCGATCACNGGCCAGAAGATCTATATCACCTGGGGCGATCATGACGTGGCCGANAACATCATCCATCTGGTGCTTGCCCGCTTGCCGGACGCGCCTGAAGGGTCTCGCGGAATCTCGCTGTTCATCGTTCCNAAANTGATGGTCAATGCCGACGGNAGTCTAGGCGAACGGAACGCAGTGAAGTGTATTGGCCTTGAAAAGAAGATGGGCATTCACGCCTCGCCGACCTGCGTGATGGAGTATGATGGCGCAACAGGCTGGTTGATCGGTCAGGAGAACAAGGGCTTGGCCTGCATGTTCACCATGATGAACTCAGCNCGTCTGAATGTCGGCCTTGAGGGTGTCGCTGTGGGTGAAGCCGCTTATCAGACGGCGTTCGACTATGCGCAGGAACGCAAGCAGGGCAAGGCGACTGGTGTGGANGGCCCCGCCCCGATNCTTCANCACGCCGATGTACGCCGTACCCTGACGACAATGCGCGCCCGCGTGGCGGCGGCTCGGTCCATCTGTTATGCGTGTGGTGTGGCGGCAGACCTCGCAGAGGCGGCGCCGGATGAAGAGACCCGCGCTGCGGCAAAGATGCGGGAAGATCTGCTGACGCCCATCGCGAAAGCGTGGTGTACGGACATGGGCGTCGACGTGGCGAGCCTTGGTGTGCAGATTCACGGCGGCATGGGGTTCATGAACGAAACGCTGGCGGGCCAGCTTTATCGGGACTCGCGCATTGCGCCCATCTATGAGGGTACAAACGGTATTCAGGCGATTGACCTGGTCGGGCGCAAACTGTCCGGCACGAATGGTGAATCCATGCGTGTCATGTTGGGTGAAGTCGAGGCGACGGCCGCGTCTGCGCGTGCAACGAATGATCCGCAGCTGGTTCAGATTGCTGACCGCCTGCGGGCGGGCGCTGATGCGCTGCGGGAGGCGAGCGACTGGATGCTGGAGGCGATGAAGGATCGCGATCAGGAAAAAGCCCTCGCTGGAGCAACAGCCTATCTTGCGCTTGCGGGCGACGTGATCGGGGGNCATTTCCTGACGCGNGCAGCCGTTGCNGCACGTGGCGAGGAAGGCAGCTTCCGGGCGCGGCAACTGGCCTTGGCGGGGTTCTTTGCCGAGACCGTTCTGGCGACGGCNCCGGGACGTGTGTCTGGCATTACCGACGGCGGCTCCCCTTTCCTGGAAAACAGCGAAGCCTTGTTCGGTATCGCCTGATCAGGCTTGCAGGCGCAGCTTCGGCAAAGCGATCAGGCAGAGCACCGAGGCGCACGATACCGCTGCTGCGACGGCGGCCAGTGGTGCCATGCCAAGCGTGACAACCGGGGCGGCAATCGCCGTTCCGACCGCTGCTGTGACGAGGATGGCCACGAGCACAAGCGCCGATCCGCGAGCATCATCNCCGCGCGCNGCGATCACGGCNCGGAAAAATCCCGGGGGGCCGCGAAANCCAAGGCCAAGGTTTACGGGGATAAACAAGAGCGCCAGAAAGAGAGGTTCCGAACCGCCGATAAGTGCGAACAGGAGGACACCCANCAGCCCGCACGCTGACATGGCGGAGCCGAACAGGATCATTGGTTCCGGACCAAATTTTTGCGTCAGCCTGCCCGCAAGGTTTGATCCTGCAATGAAGAANGAAATNCCGGTCACCTGCATGATGATGAAATCGTTCANGGTGCCGTCCAGCCCTTTCGTGATCATGGCTGGTGCGCCGAAAACGAAGATGAGCAGACCNCCCAGAGTGAAGGCCTGGCTGAGCGCATAGCGCAGGAANGTCGGATTNGTGAGATGTCGCAGATAGCTGCCCGGNACGCGGGTCGAGGGCGGCGGTGGCATGCGGTGGCGCAGAAGCGCGACGAGGCCTGCGACGNTCAGGCTNAGCACACCGAGCACAAGNAATGAGCTTTTCCATCCAAAGCCGATCANCAGCCAGACGCCGACAACGGGNGCCAATGCCGGAATCAGGGATTCGATGCTCGCCATGAAGCCGAGCGCGCCAACAGCTTTTTCTTCCGAGTACAATGCGCGGATCATGCCCGGNGCAAACACGGCAGCGGCTGCGCCGGTAAGACCCTGGACGAAGCGAAGACCGACAAGCGCAGGCAGGCTGGGGGCGAACATGCAGGCGAGAGAGACAATCGCATAGGAAACCAACGACCAGACCAGAAGCGTGCGCTGGTCGACACGTGCCCCAAGCTCACCGAACGCCAGCAGTCCGATGCATCCGCCTGCCACAAACGCTGCCAGCACGAGTTGGGCCATTGCCTGGCTGCCGCTCAACGTTTCGGGAAGCGACGGAACGGCTGGCAAGACAAGGTCGGTTCCCGCAAGGCTCAGGATCGTGCCCATCACAATGAGGGCGAACGCAATTCCGGGCGCTGCATATTGCGTGTTCGACATGAGGCTGGCTTTCTCGATCGGGCGCCCGCCTATGCCGGAAATGCTGCAGAATGTCGACCGCGAGTTGCGACGNGTCTGACAGGTCGATATGACGGGCAGCAACCCTGCAGGAGGCGCAGCACGCAATGGCTTGGACGAAAACCTATTCCGGCGACGAGCCTTTGCGGATCAACAAATGGTTGGCTCTGGAAGGCGTATGCTCTCGCCGGGAAGCGGACTCGCTGATTGAGCAGGGCCTGGTAAAGGTGGATGGCGAGCGTGCCGTGTCCGGGCAAAAGGTTGAGACGGGGCAAACCGTCTTCCTGGCGCAAAAGGCGTCACGCCGCCTTGATAATCAATTGTCCATCCTGTTCCACAAGCCGGTCGGCATCGTATCGGGTACGCCGGAAGGTGACGAGATTCCAGCGGTGCGCCTGCTGACGGCAGACAGCCTGTCGGGAAAAAGTCACGCCATTCCGGGGCGTTACAACAAGCTCGCTCCGCTTGGGCGGCTCGACAAGGATTCCCGCGGATTGCTTATCCTGTCAGAGGACGGCGTTCTGGCGAAGGCCGTGATCGGGCCGGAAAGCGAGNTGGACAAGGAATACCTGGTCAAGGTGAAGGGCGATGTGACGCCCGAAAAGCTGGACACGCTGCGCCACGGATTGGAGCTGGATGGTCGTCAGTTGAAGCCCGCTATTGTTGAGCCGGTAAAGCCTCAGGAACTGAAATTCATTCTTCGTGAAGGCCGCAATCGACAGATCCGGCGAATGTGCCAATTGGTGGAGCTACGTGTTGTGGACCTGATGCGGGTGCGCGTTGGGCCGCTTGAATTGGCGGGGCTGCCGGAAGGCAAATGGCGTCCGATCAGCAGCCGCGAACGCTCTGCTTTGCTGAATGGTGACGCGCCCCGTGCCCGCAAGCCGAGGCCAGACAAACCAGAGCGGTCGGGGCGGCCCGCGCGGGATGAGCGTCCCCAAGGCNCAGGCAAGCCGCNGCGGCGGGCTGGAGCCTCTGCGCCCCGGCGCGACAGCAAGCCCGGNGCGACAACGGGCGACAAGCGCGTATCTCCGCTGAAGGGAGAAAAGTTCAAGCGTACCAANCTGAAACCGCGCAAGCGTACCCCCATCAAGTGAGAGACCTGATCGTCATCATGGGGGTTGCCGGCAGTGGCAAAACCTCGATTGCCGAGGCGCTGTCCGCCGCGACCGGGTGGCCTTTCATGGAAGCGGACGAGTATCATTCAGCGGCAAACAAACAGAAGATGGCGTCGGGCACACCGCTTACCGATACCGACCGTGAAGACTGGGTGCGGGACATGTGCCGCGCATCGGCGGACATGCGTGCTGAACATGTTGTTCTGGCTTGCTCTGCGCTGACCTCTTTTGTGCAGAATGGCTTGAAGGCCCAAAGCGGGCGGCGCTGCCGGTTCGTATTGCTAGACGTTCCAAAGGAAGAGCTGGCGCGGCGGATTTCGGCCCGCGCAGACCATTTCATGCCGGTCTCGCTGCTCGATAGCCAACTCGAAGCGCTGCAGCTGCCTGAAGATGTTCTGCGCGTGGATGGAACGGCGAGTCCCGAAGACTTGGTGGCGGCGATTCAGGAGCGTCTTGCGCAGGGATGACCTTGCGGTACGGCTCGACGGGGCTGAGAAGCTGCGTATCCTCCCATCATGGACGGTACAGAAATCAGCAAGCCAAAACGGCCTCGACTCGAATATCCTTACGGGCAGTCGCCGCCAGCGCCAGGTGAGGTGAAGGAAATAGCGCCCGGCCTTTTCTGGCTCGCCATGCCGCTGCACTTCTCTCTCAAATTCATCAATGTCTGGCTGGTTGATGACGGCGACGGCTGGACCATTATCGACACCGGGATTCCCTATGACGAAACCCGCGATGTCTGGCGCAACCTNCTCGCTGACCGGGTAAGCGAGCAAAAGCCGCTGAAGCGCGTGATCGTGACCCATATGCATCCCGACCATATCGGCACAGCGGGGTGGCTCTGTCACAAATGGGGCGCTGAACTCTGGATGACGCGGCTGGAGTACACGACGTGCCGCATGCTGGTGTCTGATACTGGGCGTAGCGCCCCGAAGGCGGGGCTCGATTTCTACCTTCGTGCCGGTTGGAACAAGGCGCAACTGGACCAGTACAAGGAAAAGTTCGGCGGCTTTGGGCGGGGCGTGATGCCTTTGCCGGATTCATTCCGTAGATTGGTCGATGGCGACACGTTCGAGATGGCGGGCGAGGTTTGGGAAGTTGTTACCGGCAGCGGTCACTCCCCTGAGCATGCGTGTCTCTACTCTCCCTCCTTGAATATCCTGATATCGGGTGACCAATTGCTGCCCAGGATTTCGTCGAATGTCTCCGTGCATCCGACGGAGCCGGCTGCCAATCCGCTGCTGGACTGGTTGGAGAGTTGTGAGAAGCTGAAGCAGCACCTGCCGGAAGATGTGCTGGTGCTGCCAGCGCACAATGAGCCATTCATTGGAGCGCACAAGCGGTTGCAGCATCTGATTGACGGTCACCATGTGGCACTTGAGCGGCTCATCCAGCGTCTTGGGCGGGGAGAGATGAAGGCGGTCGATTCCTTTACGACCCTGTTCGGGCGGGCAATTGCGGATGATGAGGTTGGCATGGCGACGGGCGAAGCGCTGGCGCACCTGAATTACCTGATCTATCGTGGAGACGTCTCCGTCGCGCGCAATGAGACCGGTATTGACCTTTACAGCCTAAACTAGCCGTTCCCCCAGCTTTTGCAGCGCCGGGCATGTTTTCGCCTTCGCATTTGCACAGTCTTTCGTCTAAACAGTTTTGGACGTCACGAAGGCGATGCAAGAGGGATACATGGCAACAGACGGTAACACCGCGGAGCAGGACGAANCCGTCGAGTCGCCAAGTCTCGGTGCCAAGTTGAAGCAAGAGCTTCGCGAATGGGCGTCGACACTCGCCGTGTTCGTGCCCGTGTTCCTGTTGTTTTCTGGCCTGGCNTATGAACAGCGCGTGATTCCGTCGGAAAGCATGGTGCCGACACTGCAGGTTACGGACCGGGTAGCCGTGGCGAAATTCGCCTACGGATACGACCGTTACTCTCTNCCGTTCTCCATGGGGCGCTATATTCCGCTGCCAGAAGGGCGAATTTTCGCCAGCACGCCGACGCGGGGTGATGTGGTTGTTTTTGAGCACCCTCACACTGGCCGTGTGATGATCAAGCGACTGATCGGCTTGCCGGGCGACCAGGTGCAGCTGATCGGTGAGCAATTGTTCCTGAATGGGGAACCGGTCGAAACTGAATATTTGCGGACGGTTCGNTTCGTNCCGCACAANGATGTCGCGATTGGTACATCGCACGAATGGCGCGAGACAATNGGCGACAAGAGCTGGNTNACNCATCGTCAGGAAAAAGGCGGNCGCGGCGACAATACNGATNTNTTCATNGTNCCNGANGGNCATGTNTTCATGATGGGCGACAATCGGGACAATTCGCTCGACAGCCGCTTTCCGAGTGGTCATTGCCCGGCGATTGATGGTGTTATCGACCAGGCAGGCTGTCAGCCGCGCGTGCCGGCAAATCTCGCATCCATCGGCTTTGTCCCCATGGATCATCTTATCGGACGGGCCGAAACGGTTCTCGTCAGCTTCCATAAGTGCAAGCTTCAGGACGAGGAACCATGCCGCAAACGGGTGTGGAAAGGCCTTTGATCCTGGCGATCAGACTGCCCCTTATCGCTGCTTGAGCGGAAACGTATCTTGCCGCATGGGGGCAACCCCGTTAGGGCAAATTGTAACAAGTGGTCACGGGGCCCGCAGAAAAACGAGTATTTACCTGTATGGCGATGCCAGACACGACATCGACAGACCGGAAGCGCGGTCCGATCATCATATCGCGTCACGGGCGGCCTGCGCTGGACCGAACGGCGGGACCGCGCCTGAACTGGAAACAGTATCGTGACTGGTGGGAGCGATATGAAATCGGCCCATTGGCAGAAGACCAGTCCCCGCCGCAGAAGCTGGTTGAGGCGGTCGCGGATGCCGACATCGTGTTCGCATCGGCGCGTTTGAGAGCGCAGCAGACTGCTGCGCATGCCGCGCCTCACATGCAGGCCCTGTTCGATCCGGTATTCAACGAGGCGCCGTTGCCGCCACCATTGCTACCCGGCGTTCGGTACTTGCCGAAAACATGGAATATCCTCGCGCGCGCAGCTTGGCTGAATGGTCACGCGCTTGATGGGGAGAGCGTGAAGCAGGCGCGCCAGCGGGCCGCATCCGCGGCGTCAAAACTTGATGAGGCCTCAAGTGAAGGCAAGGTATATCTGGCCGCTCATGGATGGTTCAATCGCATGCTGCGCCCGGAAATGAAGAAGCTGGGGTGGAAATGCACCTATGATGGCGGCGATGCCTATTGGAGTTTCCGCGTCTATGAATACCGGTGATCTGGTTCGGAAACGGTTGTAGACCTCAGGTCACCGCTCTAGTGTCACGAGAATTACAAGAAAAGATGAGGCCGACGAATGGCTGATGCGACGCAAAAACCTGTCGATAAATTGACCTTCGAGGAAGCTCTTGCAGAGCTTGAGGTGATCGTGCGCCAATTGGAGGCGGGCGAGGTCGAGCTGGAAAAATCCATAGCGATCTATGAACGTGGCGCCGCGCTGAAGGCACATTGCGAATCTCGTCTGAAATCTGCTGAGTTGAAAGTCGAGCAGATCGTGCAAGGGGCCAATGGGCCGACCACAGAACCTGCCAGTTTTGATTAGAGGGGCGTCGCTATGGGCGAAGCCCAGGACTTTGAACAGCGCCTGAAAGAGGTGGCCGATCGGGTCACGGTGGCGCTGGACCAGCTGATACCTCCCGCAGGCGGGCCCGAAGCAGATTTGATGCGGGCCATGCGCCACGCTGCGCTCGCCAATGGGAAGCGGATGCGTCCGTTCTTCCTGCTGGAGACAGGAGCCATGTTTGACGCGCCGGAGAAGACGCTGCTGAGGGCGGCCGCGGCGCTGGAATGCGTGCATTGTTACTCCCTCGTCCATGATGATTTGCCTTGTATGGATGATGACGATTTTCGGCGTGGCCAACCAACGGTACACAAGGCGTTTGATGAGGCCACGGCGGTCCTGGCCGGGGATGCATTGCTCACCCTTGCTTTCAAGATCCTTGCTTCCTCAGAAACGCATGATGATGCGTCTGTGCGCGCATTGCTGATTGAACGACTGGCGGATGCGTCCGGCGCGCGCGGCATGGTGGGCGGCCAGATGATCGATATGCTGGAATCAGACAGTCCGCGGGACCTGAATACGATTACACGCATGCAGCGCCTGAAAACCGGCGCGCTGATCTCCTATGCGACAGAGGCCGCAGCCATCATCGGTCGTGCGAGAGAGGCTGAGCGCAACGCGCTGGCGGGCTTCTCCAATGATCTTGGACTGGCTTACCAGATTGCCGATGACCTACTCGATGCTACAGGCGACGAGGACGCGGTTGGCAAACCGTTGCGGACTGACGATGCCGCAGGAAAAGCCAATTTTGTTACCCTTTTGGGGATAGACGGCGCCCGCGAACGCGTGAGTATTTTGGCTGCACAAGCGAAGGAACACCTCGCAATTTTTCGCGAAAAAGCCCATATACTGCTGCAATCGGTCGATTTTGTGCTCGATAGAACACATTAAGATCAGGTCTGACCGTTAAAAAGAACCGAGCTAATTTGTAATGACCGATGCCCGACCCAACCGTTTGCTGGATGCAATCAACTCACCAGACGACCTGAAAGACAGGTCGCGCGGGGAATTGAAGCAGATTGCCGATGAGTTGCGCGATGAGGTGATCGATGTCGTTTCAGTGACGGGTGGTCATCTGGGATCAGGTCTCGGGGTCGTTGAGCTGACACTGGCGATCCATTCGGTTTTTGACACGCCAGACGACAAACTGATCTTTGATGTTGGGCATCAATGCTATCCCCACAAGATCCTGACCGGGCGCCGCGATCAGATGCGTACTCTGCGCCAGCCTGGTGGACTATCTGGCTTCACCAAGCGCGCCGAAAGTGAATACGACCCGTTTGGTGCGGCGCATGCCTCCACATCGATTTCTGCGGGGCATGGGTTTGCGAAAGCGCGCGACATACAGGGCGCCGATACGCACGTCGTGTGCGTTATCGGGGATGGGTCGATGTCAGCTGGCATGGCGTATGAGGCCATGAACAATGCCGGGGCCGACAGGTCGCGGCTAATCGTTATTCTGAACGACAATGATATGTCGATTGCGCCGCCAGTTGGCGCGATGAGCAATTATCTGTCGAAACTGGTATCTTCGCGTCCCTATCGGGGGCTGCGCCGGATCGCGAAGAAAGTGGTTTCGCCCATGGGGCTGGAGAGCCCGGCACGGCGCGCGGAAGAGTATCTGCGTGGCTTCGCGATGGGTGGAACACTGTTTGAGGAGCTTGGCTTTTACTACGTCGGCCCGATTGATGGGCACGACCTCGATACGCTGATCCCGGTGCTTGAGAACGTGAAGGCCATGCGCGACGGACCGATCCTGATCCATGCTGTGACGCAGAAGGGCAAGGGATATGCTCCGGCTGAAAACTCCGCCGACAAGTATCACGGCGTATCGAAATTTTCGGTGGTCACGGGCGAACAGTCCAAGCCGAAGCCCAAGGCCCCCAACTATCAGAAAGTGTTTGGCCAGACGCTGACGAAGCTTGCGGAGACGGATGAGAAGATCTGTGCCATTACTGCGGCTATGCCATCTGGTACGTCTACGGATATTTTTGCAAAGCGTTTCCCTGATCGCCACTTCGATGTGGGCATTGCCGAGCAACACGCGGTAACGTTTGCCGCTGGCCTTGCAGCTGATGGCCTTAAGCCGTTCGCAGCGATTTACTCCACCTTCCTGCAGCGAGGATACGATCAGGTCGTTCATGATGTGGCGATCCAGAAACTGCCTGTTCGCTTTGCGATTGACCGCGCCGGCCTCGTCGGAGCGGATGGCGCGACGCACGCTGGCAGTTTTGATATTGGATATCTCGGCGCGTTGCCGGGAATGATCTGCATGGCGGCCGCTGATGAGGCCGAACTTGCTCGGATGGTTGTCACGTCAGCGCAGATTGATGATGCCCCGTCAGCCTTTCGGTATCCACGCGGTGAAGGCACAGGCGTTGACGTGCCTGAGACCCCAATGCCACTCGAAATCGGGAAAGGACGCATCGTTCGCGAAGGCACCACAATTGCCATCCTTTCCTACGGTACACGTCTGGCAGAAGCGGAGAAGGCGGCAGAAATGCTCGCCGCTCAAGGTCTTTCAGCGACGGTTGCGGACGCGCGCTTCGCCAAGCCATTGGACGCTGATCTTGTCGAGCGGCTAGCAAAGGAGCACGAGGTTCTGATCACGGTCGAAGAAGGCGCCACGGGTGGCTTTGGCAGCTTCGTTCTGGAGCACCTCGCCCGTGTCGGAGCGCTCGATACGGGGCTCAAGATTCGCCCGATGACGTTGCCGGATACATTCCAGGACCAGGAAGGCCCCTATCAGATGTATGAGACGGCTGGACTGAATGCGCGCCACATCGCGGCAAAAGCGATTGAAGCATTGGGCCGGGGCGACATTGCTGAAATCAACCGGCTCGCCAGCGCCTGATACCTGTCTGAAAAGCAATTTGCGGCGTGTGCCGAACCGGTCTTATGTGCCGGGCATGAGACGCTATCCCATTTACATATCGCTGGCCGCCGCAGCGCTGCTCGCTGCGTGTGCAACTGCCCCGGAAGCCGCTGATACCGGGCCACCGCCAGAGGCCGTTATTGCCGAGGCGCTATCCGAAACGAATCCCTTTGAGGCCGAAGCGCTTCTCTCTGATCTGTTGGCGCGCAGCTCCCTGACTACCGAACAGCGCGTGCAGGCCCTCTATCATCGTGGAAGCCTTCGCCGTCAGGATGCAGATGACCGGGAAGGCGCGGTTGAGGATTTCGAGGCCTTGCTGGCGCTCGCGCCCGATCACTCGTTGGCGCCCAATGCACAGACCGAGTTGGATTATGTCCGCACCGATATCGAGGAGATCAAGGCGTCTATGAACCGGTTCCTCAATTTGCCGGATTGGTTCGATGGAACGTGGACGCTCGGCCAGCACGAGCAAGCGGTGACGCGTTATCGCACTTCCGGACTGGCCCCGACACCCGAACAGGTTCAGACCCTGATCCAGGCTGGCTATATCTGCGAAGCAGACAGCCAGGAAGCGCGCCTTCATGATTTTGGTGAAGACCGTGATGATCTTGCTGGTATGGAATGGTGCGATGCACCGACCAGCTGAAAGGTCACACAAAATCCACAATACCGCCCTGTGCCTGATCGTCTTCTACGACTAGGACTGTAAGCAGTCGTTTTTTGTCCCGTTGGAGATACTCATGATTCGATCCGGTCTTTTCCTTGCTGCCTCTGCGCTTGTGCTCGCGGCATGTTCCAGCGCGCCTGCCGCCACCGAAAGGGCGACAACGCCTGTGGTGCAACCCGCGTCTGGCTTCGCAATGGCCATGACCACGGTAGAGGGGCTGAAAGAAGCCGGTAACACGCAGACGGCAATTGATCGCCTGACCCAGTTGACCGGTGATCCAGACCTGTCCCGCGATCAACTCGCTAAGACCCTTTTGCGCCGTGGTGAACTGCGCATGAGCCCGGAAGGCTATGACGTCATGGGCGCGGTTGAGGATTTCGAAGAGATCGTCAACACGCTGGACGATACTACGTCCTATGCTGAAGCCCAGACATTGCTTGGCTCCGCGCAAGGCGCTGAAGCAGCGCTGATCGAACAGCTCAATCTGCCGGAAACGACCCGGCAGGAGAAGTTCGACATTCTGATGCGTCTCGGACGTCATGAGGATGCGATTGATCTGATGATTGCGAGCGATCTGACGCCCGATAACCAAACCCTGATTGCCATGTTTCAGATTGGGTACCTGTGCGAAGGCGACGAATTGACCGGTCGTGGCTACGACGCCGTCGAGCCAGACGGCACGGCGCATACGCTGCGGTTCTGCGACTTCGGCAAATAAAACAAGCTAAAACAATGTTCTTTTTGTCGCCGTTTGTGTGCGATCTCTTCGTGAAGAGATGTGGGTGCAAGCGGCGACATTGCTTCAGCATCGTAGCGGACTGTTGCTCGCGAAAAATTGTCGGCTGAACGCTCAGTTTTTCCTTCAATAGTCGGGTCTGGCGTGATTGTGTGGACAAAACACACATTCAGAGGAAACCCATGCCCGCAGATACGTTGCCGAACTGGCCCGCCATGTCCATCGCCCAAGCGAACGAGATGTTGGCTGGCGAAGGCTCTCCCCTCGAACTCGTTGATGGCGTTGTCGATGGTGTCGAGATGAAGCTCTACAAGAATGCGCCGCCATCCGTGCCGCTCGTGCTTCAGTTGGCAAGCATGCAATATGCGGATCGGGACTACATCGTCTATGAAGACGAACGCGTCACTTTCTCGGCGCTCGCCAAGGCTGTTGTGAAGCTGGCGGGGGTCATGAAGGACACTTATGGCATCGAAAAGGGTGACCGCGTTGCGGTGATCATGCGGAACTACCCGCAGTGGCCCGTTGCGTTCTTTGCCGCCTCCATGATCGGCGCAATTGCGACGCCTATGAATTCCTGGTGGACCGGGGAAGAGCTGGAATATGGCTTGTCTTTTGCGGGCGTGAAGCTGGCAGTCGTTGATCCACAAATCTATGAGCGCATCCGGGCTGAGTGGGAAAACCTGCCAGAGTTGAAGAATGTGATGATCGCCCGCGACCCTGATGGCGAGTATGGAGATCCGCGGGTTTCCCAAATGGAGACCCATATTGGCGGCGCAAATGATTGGGCAAAACTGCCGGATGTTTCCTGGCCCGCAATTGATGTGGGGCCGGATGACGACGCCACAATCATGTATACGTCGGGCACGACGGGCAAGCCGAAAGGCGCGCTGGCGACCCATCGCGCGGTCGTATCAAACATGTTCAATGGCATGACCTGTCAGGCGCGCATGTTCCTGCGCCGCGGTGAGCCAGTGCCGGAGCCCGATCCGAACGAGCAGCGCGCAACTTTGCTCGCCATTCCATTTTTCCATGCGACCGGCGCGTTCGCGATCATGATCCCGTCGNTGCTGCGCGGCGACAAGATCGTGTCGATGTACAAATGGGATGCTGGCAAGGCGCTGCCGATCATCGAAGCAGAAAAAGTGACCGCCGTTGGAGGCGTGCCAGCGATTGCCTGGCAACTTCTGGANCATCCGGACAGGGACAAATATGACCTGTCTTCAATTGCGGCCATTTCGTATGGCGGTGCGCCGTCTGCACCNGAGTTGGTTTCGACNATCAAGAAGCGGTTTCCGGACGCNGCCCCCGGTAATGGNTGGGGCATGACGGAGACATGCGCAACGGCCACGCTCAATATCGGCGAAGACTATGTAAACCGTCCGGGAAGTGCCGGTGCGCCGCCCAAAGCCGTNTCGCTGAAGATCTGTGATCCGGATGGCAATGAACTGCCGCAGGGCGAAGTGGGCGAGCTCTGGTGCAAGGGTCCGATGAATTGCAAGTCATATTGGAACCGACCGGATGCCACTGCCGAAACGTTCCGTGAGGGCTGGGTGGTCACGGGAGACCTGGCGCGTCTCGACGAAGAGGGTTTCCTCTATTTGGTTGACCGGGCGAAGGACATGTTGATCCGCGGCGGCGAAAACGTTTACTGCATTGAGGTTGAAAACGCGCTGTATGAACATCCGGCTGTCATGGACGCGGCTGTTGTGGGTATTCCGCACAAGGTGCTTGGCGAGGAGGTTGGCGCCGTCGTACAATTGAAGCCAGGCATGCAGGTGAGCGAGGATGAACTGCGCGCTCATGCGGCAGGCCACCTTGCCGCGTTCAAGGTGCCGGTCAAGATTCTGTTCATGAGCGAACCACTTCCGCGCAACGCGAATGGCAAGATACTGAAGCCGGTATTGCGCGAGAAATTTGTTTAGCAAGGAAGATTCGATGACATCCAAAAGACGTATCGGCGACCGGGAAGTNTATCCGGTCGGGCTCGGCTGCATGAACATCACGCATGCCTATGGTCCTCCCATGGACGAGACCGAGGCGAAGGCCTTGCTCGTACGTGCACTGGATATCGGTTACGACTTTCTNGATACCGCTACGCTATATGGCTTTGGTCGTAGCGAGGAGTTGATTGGCGAGGCGCTGAAGGACCGTCGCGATAGCTACTTCCTTGCCAGCAAGTGCGTGCTTGGGTTCAAGGACGGCCAGCGTACGCTGGACGCGCGCCCTGAGACGATCAAGGCAGCGTGCGATGCCAGTCTCAAGCGGTTGCAGACTGATGTCATCGATCTTTATTACATGCACCGTCCCGATCCGAATGTGCCTATTGAGGATTCGGTCGGTGCTCTGTCCGAGCTGGTGGCGGCGGGAAAGATCCGGATGATTGGTCTTTCCGAAATGGGGGCTGCAGATTTGCGACGGGCGCACGCCGTGCACCCTATTGCAGCCATGCAGAGCGANTATTCNCTTTGGGTGCGCAATCCGGAGATTGCNATCAAGGCTGCCTGCGAAGAGCTGGGCGTTGCGCTGGTGGCGTTCTCGCCGGTCGGGCGCGGCTTCCTCGCCGATCCGCCGGTAGACCCGGCAAAGTTTCATGAATCCGATTTGCGCGGATCCATTTTCCCGCGATTTGATCCGGAAAATTATGCGGCCAATTTGCCTTTGCTTGACGAAGCGCGCGCTTGCGCGGCGGAGGTCGGTTGCACGGTGGCGCAGCTTGCCTTGGCCTGGACGATGGCGAAGGGCGACAATATCCTGCCTATTCCCGGCACAACCAGCCTTCAGCATCTGGAAGAGAACTGGNGCGCTGGCCAGATTGAGTTGTCTGACGACATGGTCGCGCGCCTTGATGCTTCTTTCCTGCCGGAGAAGGCAGTCGGGCCACGCTATAGTCCTATGGGACAATCGGTGGTGACGACCGAGATGTACCCGTTCGAGCGCGACCAGGCGTGAGCGCTTCCGATAAGGACTATCCCAAGTCGGAGCAGGGCAAGCCGGTGGCGTTGGAACAGCGCGGCGAAGAGACCGATGGTCGCCGGTATTCGCCATCTGTCGCGCGCAATCGCGATCCTATCCTCCAGGTTTTCCGCGACCATGTTGCGCAGACTGGGCACGTTCTGGAAATTGCCTCCGGTACGGGGGAGCATGGCGCTTATTTGACAAGCAATCTGGCAAACCTTCGCTGGACCTATTCAGATATCGACGCCGACAGTCGCCGGAGCCAGCAGGCTTGGGCTGCAGCAGCTGGACATGACCGACTTNACGGGCCNTTCGTGGTGGANGCCAGCCAGAGCGATTGGGGCGATGCCGAACGACCCGACCATTGGNANGTTGTTGTTTCCGTCAACATGATCCATATCGCGCCCTTNGAGGCGGCACTTGGCCTGATCTCGGGGGCGGGACGATTGCTGAAACCGGGTGGCAAACTGTTCCTGTATGGTCCCTTCGCGCGGAATGGCGAGATTGCGCCCTCTAATGCTGCCTTTAACGAGAGTTTGCAGTCCCGTGACCCGACATGGGGCGTGCGAGACCTTGATCAACAAATCGTACCAATGGCCGAAGAGGTGGGGCTGAGTGTGACGAACATCATCGAGATGCCCGCCAACAATCTCAGCGTCGTGTTGCAGCGTCAGGCCTGATCGCCACCGAAGCGTGCGGTCCATTCGGCAACCTGGTCATCCTCGATCTTCTGGAAGAGGACGTCTGGAGCGGAAACATTCATACCGTGTGGAAGACTATCAAGAAGCGCGGAAATGTCCCTGAACTGGAAGCTGCGATGCTCGTCGGGAATCCCGAGGGCGTCGAGGATCTTCTTGCCGGCATCCGGAATGATGGGCAGGGCCAGAATGCCAAACAGGGCGGCAAGGTTCAGCCCGGTGCGCACACCTACTGCGGCGGCGTCCACATCCGTCTTGTACTTCACCCAAGGCTCAGCCTTCGTAAGGTACTCATTGCCNGCGGCCCAGATAGCGCGTGTCTCAGCGGCGGCCTTGCGGAATTCCATCGCCTCATAGTGCGCGATCAGGCGAGGCAGACGTTCCTCCAGCTCGGCAATCATCCACGCTTCAGCGTCGCCCGGTGAGCCGGCATTCGGCAGTTTGCCGTCAAATTTCGACACCGTGTATTTCGTGATCCGGTTCACAAANTTACCGAGCACATTTGCAAGGTCCGAATTGATCGCTGACTGGAAGCCTTCCCATGTGAAGGCGGCGTCGGAGCCTTCAGGTGCGTTGGCAATCAGGTACCAGCGCCAATAGTCGGCTGGCAGCAGTTCCAGAGCCTGGTCCATGAAGACGCCGCGCTTGTTTGAGGTCGAGAACTTTCCACCATACCAGGTGACCCAGTTGAACGCCTTCAGCTTGTCGACCGTTTTCCAAGGCTCGCCGGAGCCGAGCAGCGTGACAGGGAAACTGACTGTATGGAAGGCGACGTTNTCCTTTCCCATGAACTGGACGTATTCGGTCTGGTCCGCGCCCTTGTCCGTGCGCCAGAGGGCCTCCCAGTCATTGCCGGTTGCCTCGGCCCATTCTTGTGTCGCGGCGATGTATTCAATGGGCGCGTCGAACCAGACGTAGAAGACCTTGTCCTCAAACCCTTCGCGAGGATTTCCATCGGCGTCCAACACTGGCACGCCCCAGGCGAGGTCCCGCGTAATGGCACGGGCGATCAGCCCTTCGTCCAGCCACTTATTGGCGATCGAGACGGCGAGGCTTGGCCATTGAGCGCCTTTGCTGTTCACCCATTCGCGGATTTTCTCCTGCATCTTGGTTTGCAGAAGGTAGAGATGGTTTGTGTCGCGAATCTCGATGTTGCGGCTGCCTGAAACCGACGAATACGGGTCGATCAGATCGACCGGGTCTAGCAATCGTCCGCAATTATCGCATTGATCGCCGCGCGCCTTTTCAAACGCGCAAGTCGGGCAGGTGCCTTCAACATAACGATCCGGCAGGAAGCGACCATCATCGACGGAATAGACCTGTTTCGAGGTGCGTTCTTCAATCAGGCCATTCTGCTCCAGAACACGGGCAAAATGCTGGGTCAGCGCGCTGTTTGCCGGGCGGGAAGAGCGACCGAACCAGTCATAGGACAGGTTGAAGCCTTCGCCGGCCTTGCGCTGAATTTCGTATTGTTCGTCGCAATAGGCCTGAACACTCATGTCGGCTGCCTGAGCGGCGAGCTCCGCCGGCGTGCCATGCTCGTCCGTCGCACAGATATAGGTCACATCATGGCCCATCAGACGCATCACCCGAGCATACACGTCAGCGGGCAGCATTGAGCCGGCCAGATTGCCGAGGTGCTTGATTCCATTGATGTAAGGCAGGGCGGAAGTAACGAGGATGCGCCGGGTTTGCGTCATGAAAGTGAGGTCTTTCCCAAATTGCGTTGCAGGCGAGGCCGGGCGGAGCACCGGTTGCCCTGCACCTTTTAGCGATGCGCGCGCGAAAGGAAAGAATTGTGACGCCTGAAATAACACCGGGGTGACGGGCACAAAAAAGCCCCGGACACGCTGCAAGGGGCATCCGGGGCGATCGGCTTGCGGGATGCGGTGAGAAATCCTGCAGGCCTTGGGAGGAAACTCTGGTCTTAGAGACCGTAGCCTTTCGAGGCGGTGACCGTCAGATCGACCCGGCGCGCCATTGGCAGGCTGGTCGTTTCGGCAGGGTCACTTACGACTGCAGGCGCGAAATTCATGCGGACATCGCGGGCGCGGATCCCGCGCGCATTCAGCGCTTCGAGGACAATAGCGGCGCGGGCTTCGGAGAGCGTCGTAGAGCGCTCGGTATCTGTAGAATCAGCTGATATGACCTTGGCCTCGATATTGGAGATCGAGCAGCCGGCGAGCCTGTCTCCCGCAGTGTTGAGAGAGCGGACAGCATAGGAAGACAGCACGGCTTCCTGGTTCGAGAAATACACCGTGATTTCAGTGTCTTCGCAGGAACGTTCGAAGGGAACATGAACTGGCTCCAATGGCGGAGCCTTGGGGGCGTCCGACATGGCGGGAAATGTGAGCGCGATGGCGCCGATGCTTAATCCGGCAAGAATTTGAGCGCGTTTCATGATCCAGTCTTCCTTCAGGCTGCTCGTGTCGACTGACACCCATCAACACCACATCTGTGCGTGTGGTTTCATTACAGCCTTGATAGTCTTGAACTGGGGCGGAAATGTGCGCCTCTCTGGGCGAATGGGGCAAAGACGAGGTGATTGGAAGAATTCATCGTTTGAGCGCGGGGAGTGAATTTCACTGGAACAGCCGCTTGCGCCGCGGCGCTGATCGAAGTAGTGACTGCGTTTCCAGCGTGCCGGCTTAGCTCAGCTGGTAGAGCATCTGATTTGTAATCAGAGGGTCGGGGGTTCGAGTCCCTCAGCCGGCACCACTGGAGCTTTCTCTACAAAGTAGCGAATTTGAAACAGCTGCAGATGTGCCTGTGCATGGTGATCGTGCAATCGAAATTGCTGTGACCACACCGTGACATTCCTGCCCTTCCAGGCCGGACATCATCGCAATGATGAGGCGGTCAGGAAGGACAGGGGCGGGGGATTTCGAGATGGGNGCCAATTAAGATTTCGGGAGGCGGCGCATCTCAGGCGGAGTCGCGAAATCTTACGCCGGCTTCGAGCCCTTTCTGCCATACAAGTTCACACTCACGGACTTCCGGACAATTGGAATTTGGATTCGAGATTTCGACGGTGAAGGAAGACGGGCACGGCCAGATCGTGTGGGTTTCCAACTTTAATCCGCTATCTGACATATTCAGAATACGGATATCCATTGTGCAGCGGTCTTCGTTGAACCGTATCCGCCCACACTTCAATGTTCGCCGTCGATGAGATCTTCTCGTTTCCACTTGGTANTTGCTCCCCCCGACCAAACTATTCACTGCCTGAGCCTCGCCAATGTGCGTCTACACGTGCCTATGACTGCAGACTGAATTTTGGAGGGCCTAAGCGGGATCGTAAACTGACCCGTAACCGCTACACATTTGGATAGCCGCGAAAACCCTATGCTTAATCTGGCGATACTCAGGAGGGTGTGACGATTGCGGGTGCCCCATAATGGCGGTCCATTCGGGAATGCCTGTTGCTTCAAGGTTTGACTATGTCGACCATCGTCTAGATGCCCTTGGAGTTGGGAAGGGCTGCGCGCGTCTCAAATTGGCGGCATATGCGGGGAAATTGGATGCGTGATTTGCAGTGTGAGGAGGGGGCGCCCAAGCCGGGGTTNTGGTTTCGATGGATGCTATACCTTCTGAAGGCAACTGGAACAGCATTCTTCCTGCTGATTATATGGTTGAGTATAGGGCTNGAGTGGCGCGTTTCTCCAAACCATATGTGGATAGACAAAGACCGCCACTTTCTTGCTTTCTATGCCTTGTCGCTGCTGGCTCTTGTCACAATCACGAAGAGGGCTTGGTGGTTTATCGTAATGACTCTCGTCATATTGGCTGCCGGGATCGAGGTCATCCAGCCCTATTTCGGTCGCCAACTGAGCGTGTTGGACTTTCTGGCAAGCTGCGCAGGTGTATTTCTGGCGTTCTTGCCCGTTCCTTTGTGGCGACTGAGACAGAAATTTAAAATGGTGTAGCGACCGCGTGAATATTTAGTTCAGCCCGGGCGAGGGGGACCCATTTGGGGTGCCGAGCAGGGAGGTAGTGGCGAATGCAAAAACTATGTACCCAGAAGTCGACTATCATTTGGAGGGGCAAATGCTGATCTTCTATGCTTTCCTGGTTTCTNTGTGTTTTGTTGGCTCGTTTGCGTTCCTCATAGGTGCGTGGTGGGCAAGCGATCATGCCAAAGAACGTCGGATGAAAGAAATCCGTTCCGGATATACTGAGATCACTACAGGCAATACCTGATTTGATCTGTCAGTGTCGGCCAAGGTCAAGGGAGGCTGGTTCGACAGGGGTGGATACAAGTGAGTGGTGCTTGAGTTTTCAGATTGCGAAACTCTTGCACCCCCGGTTCAGATTTCGATACCGCGCGCGGTGCGATTGCGTGTGCTGGATGGTCGTCGCGAGATAGCCAGCGTCGCCAAACCTTTCGGCCAAACAGCAAGAATGAAGCAAGCCGTCAGGACAACGAGGATGGCAGGAGTTCTGGCNGGGTAATCAACAAGNCTGTGAAGCAGCACAACCAGACAAGATACAGTNGCTGCACGGCGNAGAGGACTGTCCGNGTCTGGAGATTCTGTCCAGGTTCTGATCGTGACTTTCAGGTAAACTGCAAGCNCGACAATCATTGCAAGAACACCCAGAATGCCGAGTTCGATTGCAACTTGTAAATACTCATTATGCGCATGGTTTATCCACACGGATTTCACCGTGTTGGGATCTTCGTAGAGCATGAATACATTTGAGAACGTGCCGAGTCCCGTGCCAAACATCCAGTGATCCTTCAGCATTTCGATTGATGTCGGCCAAACGATCTCCTGACGTCCTTTGTCTGTTATCGAGAAATCTGCGAATGCCACTCCTTCAAGGGCTGGGGCATTCACGGCGAGCAGTATGGAGCCCGCGACACTCGCCACAATCAATACAAGGCTTCCGATGGCTGCTCGTCTAGAAAATGAGTTGTGCAGGATGCAAAGCGATAGAATGCTGACAGGCAGGATGAGAATGTAACTTGCGCGTACACCTGCTGCCCAGATTGCAGATAGGAAAAGTATCAACAAAGCCCCAAGTATGGTCTGTCGGAAAAAGACGTGCTGTCGTGATCGATTGGGGGCTGTGCGCCGTCCCGACATGCCGGCCAACAGGGGAAGACACATAAGTAGCAAAGTCACCTGATGGTTGGCGTTCGCGAAGAATCCCGCTGCTGGATCATANGGGAGAAGCCCTGACAACAACGCTCTGAGGGGGCTCATGGGGACGACCATGAGTAGTCCCAAAAGCGCGCTCGTAGCCCCGCATATCAGTATACCCCACGAGATGGTCTGTGGCCCGGATTCATTTCCAAACGCCGCAACCAGTAGGATGAATGTGATTGGAATGAGGGTCGCCAGCACGGCTCTGGACGTTTCCTGCCCCGAAAAGCTCACAGGCATATTCGGGAGGGAGCTGATGCCCAGGTCGAGCAAGTCTGAAGCAATCACGTCACGACCGGGCAGGGATTCCCACATACCGGCAGGCAAAGGCAGAAGCTGCAGGATCGGCCATACGGCGATGGCAAGAAGCGCAGCAACAATGATCATCGCAGGTCGATGCCGCATCGGAGATGTTGCGGAATAGATTACGCCAGCGATCAGGATTGTGGAAATCAATTGAAGCCACAAATGCGGCAACTGATCCTTGGCACTCGAACCGCCGAGAACAAGGCAGAGCAAAAGGTATGCGCCCGGGAGGGCGGTCGCGGCGGCTTTGCGAAATGACATTATCAGGGCACGCCTCTGTCAATTGCTGGCGTTATGGTCACTTCATGAACGATTGTCCGCGCGCTAGTCGGAAACGCGCCGCCCATTCCAAAAAGTGCCAAATATTGAAAGTCGCAGGGAGCGTCGGCCGGTATGCTGAAAGACGTCGTGTAGGTATGCCGGACCGGCAACAGGTCCTTCACATTGAGATAGTCAATCCTGCTGCCGTCTATGCAGGATACTTCCCAGCGGAAATACCCACCTTCCGGAGACATGTGCCCACTCATGGCGGCCGATAGGGAGTGGGGGCCTGGGGGCAAAGAAATTGCTTGCCGTGCGAGCCATACGCGGCTGCGGCCGGGAAAGGAAGCTGACAGACCGCCTCGAGCCTCAAGACGCGTATGGGTNGGATTNTANAGCCAATTGAATGGGCGCGGTGCAGATAGTCCGAGGAATGAGGGATCAAAAGGAGCCGTNGCGGTGCTCCGGNCATCAGGGCCCACGAATGACTGAAATGCGAAATGTGCGCCAGCCCAATTTCCTTGATCCGTGAGTTTCTCCAGAAAAGTGCTCTGGTTTTCTGGAAACGCACGAGCCAGAGCCATGAGCAAATCATTGTCATCGCTTTGAGCCATGATCTTCAGAGATGTCGTTCGGCCCCAGGTCGGACGCTTGGCTATTGCATCCAAGAATGCCTGGCGCCCTAGAGCAGATAGGCCGATATCCGCGAGTATGCCATCATAGGTTTCCCTTTGGGGGCTATCCAGAAGATAGAGCCTGTCCAGCGCAGCTATCGCTCCTTCGGCGTCGCCCTGCCGAGCGGCCAAAGTCAGTCGCGCCTTCCACGCCAATTTATTGCGTGGAGCGCGNTACAGAATGCGAGTGCTGAGGTGTTGTACCGCTTCATGATCAGAATTCGCGAGTGCTTCAGGCAGCATTGCGATGTATGGCAACGCATCCAACGGCTCCCGCACTGCCAAAGCTTGGATGGCAGCGGTATTTACGGGTGTATCGCTCCCCAGACTTTTTACCAGGCGACTTTTAGCATGTTCCGCTGTGAGGGCCATGCCTGCCAGTCCTGATATCTCTTCCCCGGGCGCGGTGCTGGAGAACCGCAATTGTGACACAAGCAGAAACCCGATTGCGAAACAAATGATTGCCGTGAGGATCGAGAAAACACCGCGCCAATTCATGTGCTGCCTTGGCGACGTCAGTCGTCTAGTTGATCTTTGAACAGCGTGATCTTGCGAGATTGTCTCTCTGTGCGAGCGCTCGGCCGGGCATAATCGTACGCGCCCGGGCCGTAATTGTAGTAGTAATAGCCGTAATCATAGCCAACTTTGCGCGCATCAAACTTGGTGAGGATGGCGCCAACGGTTTGTGCGTGTGTAGACACCAGACGATCCAGTGAACGACGTATGGTGATGCGTCTAGACTTTCCTGAGCTGATGACAACCACTGTTGCGTCGCAAGCCGCTGCCAATAAGGGCGCATCGGCAAATCCCAGCACGGGCGGNCAGTCAACGATCACAATATCGAAAACTTGTTTCAACTGTTCCAGAATTTCGTTGAGTCTGTGTCCGGATAGAAGTTCTGCCGGATTCGGTGGAATACGGCCCGCTGGCAGCAGGAACAGATTTTCTGTCGGACCGGCAATAATGTGCTCCATCGCATCGGCGTCTGACGCAAGCAGTCCTGACAGACCGATAGAGAGATTGCGGTCCACGACGAAGCTTGGCCTGCGCATATCTGCATCAATAACAAGCGCACGCTGACCGCTCCGCGAGAATGCCAGACCCAGCCCCACGGCGCAGGTGGATTTACCTTCCGCCTGAGACGCACTTGTCAGGGAGAGACAGCGTGGAGCTCCGGAATTCGTACTGAACAGGAGGTTGGCGCGAATTGAGAAATACCCTTCAGCAAGTGAATCCTTTGGATTCTTCATCATGTCCTGCACAAGATCAGAGCTCTTGCTTGCCACGGGTACGATGCCGATGATTGGAAGTCCGAGTTTTGAAATCAGTTGCTCCGGAACACGGATGGTATCGTCGATGTACTCCCAGAGGATGGCAAGACCGATACCGGCAGCAAGACTGAGTATGGTCGCAAGCAGAAGGTGTTTGCCGAGGCTNGGCTGGAAGGGATGAGTTGGAGCGATCGCCCGGTCAACCACAGATGCCTGGCTGGCACCAATCCCTTCTGCGGTTGTCAATTCTTTCAGTCGGGTCAGTAGAGCATCATATTGAGAACGGTTTGTCTCGACCTGCCGTTCCAGGATGCCATANTGAACACTTTGAGTACGAAGTTCGATCAGCTTTGTTTTCAGTTCACCAATTCGCTCGCGCAGCGATGCTTCTTTGGCCTCGGCGGCTCGAAAGCTGGTTTCCAGTGCATCGACAATTCGGGTGCGTTCAGCTTCGATCTCTCGATCCGTCAGTTCAATACGGCGCTTCAACTCCGTCATTTCTGAATACTCAGGACGGTAAATCTCGAGCTTGTTCTGGTATTCAGTGTCCAGTTGGAAGCGCTGCTCCCGCAACTTTTTCAGGTCCGGGCTGTCCAAAACGTCGAGGGTGATTGGGCTATTTTCCGCTTCGATATATTTCTGATACGCGGCAATGCGTTCGGATTCTGCTGTTGCGAGTTCTTTGTTCAGGGTAACGATGGTCTCGCCATCCAGGGAAAAGATGGAACTGTTG
>NZ_NHCK01000009.1:0-32646 GCF_002172815.1 Hyphomonas sp. TMED31
CATGATCGCCGAAGCGCTGCGCGAGCCCGTGACGGACATCATTGATGCTGTTAAGATTGCGCTGGAAGCCATGCCGCCTGAACTGGCCGCCGACATTGTGGACCGCGGCATTGTTCTGACGGGCGGTGGCGCCTTGCTGCGCAATCTCGACACGGTCATTCGCGAGCAGGCTCAGCTGCCGGTAATGATCGCCGACGATCCGCTGAAATGTGTTGTGAATGGCTGCGGGCACGTGCTCGAGAATTTCACGAAGATGCGTACGGTGCTTTCACCGGAAGTCTGACATCATGAGCAGACAGGGGTAACACGCAAAGGGACAGGCCAATGGCGCGCCTCGGCCGATCAGCAACGAAGAGTCAGAAACGCTCTCCCAAGCGTCTGATCCTCGGCGTGTTCATTTTTGCTGCCGCTGCCCTTGTCCTTGCGCAATCTGCCCCGCAAATCCGTTCCATGTTCAATCCCGTCCGCACAACGGTTGGCGACCAGTTTGGCGGCAATGAGGGGATGAATGTCTGGGCCTGGGTCACCGGTCAGGCCAAGCGCGAGCGCCGCATCAAGGAACTCGAAGCCGAGGTGCGAAACCTGTCGCGCTACAAGGCTGCCGCCATTTCAATGGCTGAGCGGCTTGAGGCCTATGAAGAGATCCTGAATTTGATGGGCGAGCCGCCCGCGCGCGGCGTAACGGCCCGCGTAACCGCAGAGAATGACGGGCCATTCGCGCAGACAATTCTGGCCAATGCTGGCCGGGCACAAGGCGTTGAGCCGGGGGCGGTCGCGCTGAATGAAGGCGGCCTTGTCGGCAGGGTGATCCAGCTTGGCGAATATTCTTCCCGTATCCTGTTGATCACGGACTTCAACAGCCGTGTGCCTGTGATGGGCGAAGTCAGCGGTGTGCGCGCCATTCTCTATGGTGGCCGGGATGGCCTCGGCAGCCTGACGGATTTGCCGGAAAGAGACGCCTTCGTCGAAGGCGAACGTATTCTGACTTCAGCCGAGGGCGGAGCATTCCCGCGCGGTCTGGTGGTGGGAGAAGTGCGCAAGTCCGGGGATGACTGGCGTGTGAAATTCTCGATGGCGGAGCGCGACGGAGGATACGTCCAGATGATCCCGCCGCCAGAGATCGTGAAACCGATGGCGCTTCCGGTGGAGGAAGTCGAGCCAGCGGCCAGCCCGACACAGGGAGCGCGCCAATAGAATGTCACGCTCCAGCAGCCGTCCCAATCGAAGCCTGTGGTCGCAGACTGGCCCAACGCCCCGCCTCCTGTTCGGGGCGTTTGCGATTGCTGCCATTGGTCTGCTTGGGCTGACTCCGCGCGAATTCTTCGGGTTTTCAATCGCATGGCCATATGCTGCGCTCTGGGGTGCCGTAGGCTGGGGCAGGGTGGGCCTGTCGGTGCGCCCGATGATCTTGCTGATCATTTTCGGATTGGTGCAGGATGTGACCTTCCACGCGCCGATTGGCTGCTTCGTGATCCTGAACCTGCTCGCCTATGGCGCCAGCGCGGCGATTGCGGACATGTTCGACGTCATGAACGAGCCGCTGATCGCCATTCTTTCGCCGATCTTGCTGTTCTCGGGCGCCTTCCTGTTGCTTTGGCTCATGGCGTCGACCTTGGAAGATCATGCCGTCCGGGTGCTGCCTTTGGTGGCGTCGCTGATGACGACGGGGCTGGTGTATGCGGTGCTGAACAAAGTGTTTGATCTGGGCCGCCTGCCCGGTGAGAGTGTGGGGCAAGCCTCATGAGCAAGAAACCCGCCGATCTCGATCACGCATTCACACGTCGCGCCGCCATTGCGGGTGCAGCGGGCGGGCTTGTCTGGGCCGGTTTGATCGGGCGTCTGTTCCAATTGCAGATCCTGGATCAGGAACGCTATCAGGCGCAGGCCGAGGCAAACCACATCAAGCTGCAACTNGCCCCGCCGCAACGGGGGCGAATCCTGGACCGTTTTGGCCGCCCGTTGGCGTCGCATCGCCGGGCGGGCCGNATCTCCATTATTCCGGAACAGGCCGACAATCCCGANGANACNCTGGCACGCATCGCGTCCCTGATCGAGGTGCCGGACCAGCGCCTGGAGCGGATCGCGAATGAAGTTCGCATGAGCCGTCGTCGCAATGCNGGCTTCGTGCCGGTCACGGTCGCGCANGANCTGACCTATGAAGACTTTGCACGGATGAACGTGCATGCNGCGGAGATGCCGGGCGTCAACGTCGAGATGGCGCTGACGCGCTCCTATCCTCGCGGNCGNGACTTNGCCCATGTGCTGGGNTATGTCGCNCGCGCAAGCCAGGATGATCTTGTGCGCCTGACTGACGACATGAGCGACAAGGAAGCTGAAACGCTGAAAACCATGTTCCGGCATCCCGACATGCGCACGGGTCGTCAGGGTATGGAGCGTTTCGCCGAGGAATGGCTGCGCGGCAAGCCCGGCTATCGCAAGCTCGTCACCAATGCGCATGGCCGCGTGATTGAGGAAATCCCGGATGAGCGGTTGGCGCCGACGCCGGGGCGGGATCTGTTCGTGACCATCGATTCCGACCTCCAGCGTGTGGCGATTGAGCGTTTCGAGGGCGAAAGCGGCGCAGCCGTGGTGCTCGATGTGGAAAGCGGCGACGTGCTGGCCATGGTGTCCACACCGGCCTTCGACCCGAACGATTTTGTAAACGGTATTTCGTCTGCGGATTATGCAGAGCTGCGCGACAATAATCGCTCGCCGCTTTATCCGCGTGCGCATGGCGGGGTGTATCCGCCGGGCTCCACCTTCAAGATGGTGGTTGCGACGGCCGCACTGGAGGCGGGCGTGATCAAGCCGACCGACCGGGTACATTGCAACAGCTACTACCATTTCGGTAACCGCACCTGGCATTGCTGGAAGCGGGGCGGGCACGGTTCGGTCAATCTGCATACGGCCATCAAGGGGTCGTGCGACGTCTACTTCTATGAAATTGCCCGCCGCACCGGCGTTGACAAGATCGCTGAGGTCGCCCGCAAATTTGGCTTCGGCGAAGACTGGGTTCTGGGCATGACCGGCGGACGGGGCGGTCTTGTGCCGGACCGGGAATGGAAACAGCGCGTCCGCAAGGAAAACTGGTACGAAGGCGAAACGCTCAATTTCGGAATTGGCCAGGGGCAACTCGGCACGACTCCACTGCAGCTAGCCTTGATGACGGCGCGCATCGCATCAGAGGGCAAGCCCTTCACACCGCGCATGATCGGCATCGGTCCGAACTCGGCGGACGACCATTCGCTGGATGCGCCGCTGGATGCAGAAATCATGAAGCTGATGAAAGCGGGGATGTATGGCGTGACGTCGGAGGGTGGCGGCACGGCCTATCGCTCTGGCGATCTGGGCCTCGGAGGGCCGCGCCTCGCCGGCAAGACGGGGACAGCACAGGTACGACGCATCACCCGCGAAGAGCGCCTCAGCGGCGTACGCTCGGGCAGTGAGATTGCGCGCGAGCTGCGCGATCATGCCCTGTTCGTGGCTTATGCGCCCGCCGATAATCCGAAATACGCCATCTCTGTCGTGGTCGAGCACGGGGAGGGCGGTTCGCGCACAGCGGCTCCGGTGGCGCGCGATATCCTGCATTTCGCGCTCAAGACCGATAGCCGTCGCAAGCCGACCTATTCTCAAAGTGCTTCCCTGCCGGCCTCGATGAAGGATGAGGGAGAGCCGACATGAACCGCGAAGGTTTTACCGGTTTTTCGCGAGGCGAAGCGCGGACACGAACGGCGACATCGCTGAGCTTTGAAAATCAGGGCGTGCTCGAAAAGCTTATGCGCCTGCCTTGGGGGTTCATCCTCCTCATCGCGGCGATGGCGCTGACCGGCATTGCGATGCTCTATTCTTCGGCGCACACGAACCCGGTCGAGGCGCATCTCTGGAAACTTCAGTTGGTGCGCCTGGTCATCTGTTTCGTGATGATGATCGGCCTTGCCATGCTGCCGCTGTCCTGGTGGATGCGGCTGGCGTTTCCGGCCTATGCTGGCACGCTGGTATTGCTTGTGCTGGTCGAACTCATGGGTGTGACAGGCGGCGGCGCGCAGCGCTGGTTGCAGGTCGGGCCTGTGGCCGTTCAGCCTTCGGAGTTTGCAAAGCTGGCCGTAACGCTGGCGCTCGCGCGATACTACCAGATGATACTGCAGCCCCAGACAGGGCGCATTCTCGTACACCTCGGCGCATTGGCGATCATCCTGTTGCCTGCGGCCCTGATCTTCAAACAGCCGGACTTCGGAACCACGCTTGCTCTGGTTGCTTCCGGCGGGGTCGTGATCTTCCTCGCTGGCCTGTCGGTGCGCATCATTACGGCCGTGATTGTCGGCGGTGTCGCGTCCGTCTGGCCGGTGTACCAGTTCGTGCTGGCACCTTACCAGCGTGAACGGGTGGATACCTTCCTCGCCCAATTGTTTGGCGAGTCAACCAACGCGCTCGGCGAAAGCTACCAGATCGAGCAGGGCAAGATTGCCATCGGCGCAGGAGGCTTCAATGGCCGCGGTTTCCTGCAAGGAATCCAGTCGCAACAGGATTATGTGCCTGAACAGCATACCGACTTCATTCTCACCGTGATTGCGGAGGAGTTCGGCTTCCTCGGATCGACGGCCCTGCTGGTCGGATTTGCTGTCTTGCTGGGATGGTCGCTCTACAGTGCAGCGCGGTCTGTCAGCTGGTTCGGGCGGCTGGCGTCGGCAGGGGCGGTGGCCACGGTCGCATTCTATATCGTGTTCAATGTGGGCATGGTATTGGGGCTCTTGCCCGTCGTGGGAATGCCCTTGCCATTGATCTCTTATGGCGGCACAGCCATGCTGACGACAATGGCGTGTTTCGGCCTGATCATCGCGGCGCACATGCACCGGGATGAAAAGCTGACGGCGCGCGGAATATTTTAGCTCTAAAACATAACAATCGTTGATTTTTGTTTTGCCGTCGATAGGTTCGCGCAAAACTTTGACCCGGGGAGAGGGCATATGGCAGGAGAAATTGGCCGCAAGACGGACCATTGGGGCTCGCGCTTTGGATTTATCATGGCCGCGGTCGGCTCATCGGTCGGATTGGGCAATTTCTGGCGCTTCCCATTCACTGCAGGTGAAAATGGCGGCGGCGCATTCATCATCATCTATCTGATTTGCGTCCTGTTCCTCGGCCTTACCGTGCTGATGGCAGAATATGCCGTGGGACGGAAATCCGGCATGTCGGCGATTGAGGGCATTCACTCTCTCGCGCGCGCCGAAAACAAGAGTGAGAACTGGCAGGTTGTCGGCTGGATCGGAACGCTGGGCTCGTTCTTTATCCTTACCTTCTACATCGTGATCTCAGCCTGGGTTCTGGCCTTCATTCCCCAGGCCTTCGACGGCACTTTCACACGCTTCGCAGATGAAGCGGCGCGCCTCACTGCAGAGACCGGCACAACTGTCAGTCTTGCAGATGTATCCTCCACCAATTTCGGCCAGACGATCAGCAATAAATACATGATCGGCACATTGCTTGCGGCCTTCATTGCGCTGAATACGTTCATCGTGGCGCGCGGCGTGAAGGGGGGCATTGAAAAAGCAGCCACCTTCCTGATGCCTGCCTTCTTCATCCTGCTGATTGGCATTGTCGGCTTTGCGCTCGTTGAGGGTGACGCCGGTGCTGCAGCCAGCTTCCTGCTGACTCCGGATTTCAGCAAGGTCACCATGGCCACCTTCCTGGAAGCCGTGGGCCAGGCCTTCTTCTCGCTGTCCGTCGGCTCCTGCCTGATGGTCACCTATGGGGCCTATCTCAGCCGCGATACCAACATTCCACGCTCATCGGCCATTGTGGCGAGCGCCGATACGATGGTGGCGCTGATCGCTGGCTTTGCGATCTTCCCGATCGTGTTTGCCTTCGGGGCGGACCCGGCCGGCGGACCGGGCCTGTTCTTCGTGTCGATGCCAATCGCATTCAGCCAGATGGGCGCGCTGGGCGTCTGGGTTGGCGGAGCCTTCTTCCTGCTGGCCCTGTTTGCGGCCTTCACGTCTTCGATCTCATTGATGGAAGTGGGCGTTGCGTGGCTGGAAGAGCGCGAAGGCGTCACCCGTCCCGGGGCAGCAATGGGCATTGGCTTCGTCCTGTTCATGATCGGCATGGGCTATGTCTTCTCATCAGACTTCATCGACTTTGCTGACATCATCACCGGCAACATCATGCTGCCGCTCTGCGCCTTGTTGCTGGCGGTGTTCGCGGGCTGGATCCTCAGCCGCGAGATGCTGACCAGTGAGCTTGGCGAAGGGACGATCATGAATCTCTGGCGCTTCATGTGCCGCTGGGTTGTGCCACCTGCGCTGGCCTTCATCCTCGTGCTTGGCACACTGACCAAGCTTGGCGTGATCTAGGCAACAGCACACACAAGACATGCGGAGAAGGGGGCGTCTATGCGCCCCCTTTTCTTATATGGGGACAGGTAGAAACAGCCCGCCAATCCGGCGCGCGGAATTCTGCGGCAGGATGGTTCCTGTCACCGGACTTTCTGGCTTTCCTGTTCCGGTGGGGCGAACGAGGCGATGCGTTCTCCCGGCGGCGGAAGGTGCAGGGTCGCAACCTGAACTTCCCCAATACCAAAACCTGACGCGGCCTCTGTCTCTTCCGCCCGTCACACTCTTCGTAAAACCGGAAGGCGCGGCCTGTCCGGCCTTTTGTGTTACGCCTTGATCAGGTCGGCATACTGGATGGCAAAATCGTCCGTTGCCTGGATCAGCTTGTCGACAATGCCGGGCTCCATGGAGGAGTGACCTGCATCCGGAATGATGTGGATGTCGGCTTTTGGCCAGGCCTTTGAAAGCGCCCAAGCGGTGGAGAGTGGTGTCACCACATCATACCGGCCGTGCACGATCACACCGGGCACATCCTTCAGCTTGGTTCTGGCTTCTTCCAGCAACCAATTGTCCGACGCGAAGAAGCCGCGATTGACGAAATAGTGGCATTCGATCCGGGCGAAAGCGTCGACGAAATCATCTTCATTGAACCGGGCAGGGGTTGTCGTTGGCCCCTTGATGGACAGGGTTTCGCCTTCCCAGCGCGACCAGGCGCGGGCGGCGTCGATGCGTGCCTGCTTGTCGTCGCCGATCAGGCGCTTGTGGAAGGCCATCAGAAGATCGTCGCGCTCGTCCTCCGGGATCGGCTTGATGTAGCGGTCATAGGCATCCGGGAACAGACGGCTGGCGCCGGATTGGTAGAACCACTGGATCTCGGCTTTCGAGACGAGAAAGATGCCGCGCAGGACGAGGCCGAGCGTGCGATCCGGATGGGTCACGCCATAGGCCAGCGACAGGGTGGAGCCCCATGAGCCGCCAAACACCAGCCATCTGTCGACGCCGAGGGCATCCCGAATCGACTCCATGTCATCGATCAGGTCCCAGGTCGTGTTTTCTCGCAATTCAGAGTGCGGGGTGGAGCGCCCACAGCCGCGCTGATCGAACAAAATGATGCGATATTTGCCCGGATCGAAAAAACGCCTCATTTCTGGGCTTGAGCCGCCTCCGGGGCCTCCATGTACGGCAATGACAGGAATCCCGTTCGGATTCCCCGATTCTTCCCAGTAAATTTCGTGAATTTCGCTGACTCGCAGCCTTCCAGAGCGTCTGGATTCCAGTCTCGGATACAAAATGCGGCGGTTGGAGCGTCTGTTCATGCAGTTTTCACTTATTCTCAGTCATATTGTGCGGTGTTACTGGACTTGTGCCAGTGGCAACCGTAAACATTATTGCAGGTGTGGTCCCAATCAGGTGTGCAGGTGGCTGTCAAATGCGTAGTATAGTTCTGGGTGCATCCCTATGCCTTCTGGCAGGATGCGCAACCGTTTCGATGGTATCCGGTGAGACTTCGGTTGAAACCAGTCTCACACAATCCCAGTCTGCCCTGCGTAAAGTTTCTGCTGAATATTGCACCGATGCCGTCAAGAAGGGCTGGATTGAAGCAACCGGCGGCTTGGCTGGCTTTGCGTCCACGCTGATCAACGGAAAATCTGACGACGAAACCCGCGACTATGCTTCCCGCATTGGCGCGAAATCGGATGCACCCTCGCTGGTGCTGGCACGCATCGTATCGGACGCTCAGGCCGCTCGTACCGGTCTGGCGGATGTCAGCCGAGAAGCCCGCGATGTGCTCGAAACCGGCGGGCAGGATTCNGCCACCCGCGCCGATGTGATGAGCTATGAGCGGGCCCTGGTGCGCGCACAGATGGCCTATCGCAACTTCCAGGGTGCCCTTGGCGATGTCACGTCCCGGTCCGACATGGACATGGATATCGCGCCAGTTGACCGGGAGCTCAAATCGTTCGCAGACACGATCGACGACGCCCGCGATACGGCAGATGGTCTTGCTGACAAATACGCCTCGCTTAGCCGTTCGACTTCTTAAGTCGCGTCTCTAGGCTGCCTTTCGAGCGCCNAAGGCGCAGAGGGCCCATCCCACCAGCAATCCAACGCCGCCAATCGGGGTGATCGCCCCGAACCAGCGCGGCGCGCCCAACGCCATCNCGTANAGCGTTCCGGCAAAGATGATCGTCCCAATNGCAAACGCCCAGCCCGCCTTGCGCAGCAGGCCGGTGTTGCCGTGCAGGGAAATGGCCAGCGCNGCGACAGAATGCGGCAAGGCATAGAGCGTTGCCGTGTGCCACCAGTCAGTGCCTTCAGCCGTCAGAACACTTTCCAGCCCATGCGCACCAAAGGCGCCCAGCGCCACGGCTGCAAAGCCCAGAAGGCCGGCGATCAGTCCCAATGCATTCATGCCATTCCACTCGGTTCTCTCGGGATCGCATAGGTCACAACTGCATGACTTGACGGCTTGTCTGCGCCTTCGATCCGTACATCCACTTCCATGACGGCCAAAGCCTGACCGATCTTCAATATACGCGCATCCGCGACGACCACATCCCCGATACAAGGTCGCAGGAAGTTGATGCTGAGATTGCTGGTCACGGTCATGGGCTCATGGCCCGTCTTCGTCATCACGGCCATATAGGCGGCGGAGTCGACCAGCGACATCTGCGTCGGTCCGGAAATGTANCCGCCGGGGCGCAAATTCGATTCATCCGCCACGAGGCGCATCACGGCCCGGCCATCTTCCATCAGCGTGACTTCAGTTCGATTGTCTTTNGTCGCGAATGCGCCGCGCAGGAATGTGTTGGCTTCGTCTGCCGTCATCTTGGTCATGATTTTTTGGGCTCCCTTTGCGTCACGGCTTGAACCGTCTGTGTGTGTCGTTCACCCTAGCTGCGGGACGTTGCCCGCCAAGTGGTGACGCGAAGGAAGGAAACGACATGCTGACAGCCGGAGATGAGTATCCGATTCACCAGACACCGGAACCTGTGGCCTTTTCAGGCTCCGACCGGAATTTCTACGACCGCTATTTCTTCAATGGCTATTCTCCCGATGGCGAGACGTTCTTCGCCGCGGCGATGGGCATTTATCCGCACCTGAACATTATCGACGCTGCCGTGTCCGTTCTGAGGGGCGGTAAGCAACATTCGGTCTTCTTTTCCCGTCCGCTGAACATGGAGCGGATGAATACCTTTGTTGGCGGCTTTTCAGTAGAAGTGGTCGAACCGCTGAAGCGCATACGGCTGAAGGTTGAGGAAACCGAAGGCATTGCGCTGGACCTTGTCTTCGAGGGGCGGGCCTTCCCGATCGAGGAGCCGCGCTTCACNCGCCGCCAGGGGCCGCGCATGCTGATGGATGTGACGCGCATGACGCAGAACGGCCGCTGGGCTGGCAAGCTGCGCATTGATGGCACAGAGATCGATGTCTCACCGGNNAGCTGGACGGGAACGCGTGACCGCAGCTGGGGCGTACGTCCGATCGGGGCGCAGGATACACAGCCGCTGATCCCGCCGCTGCCGCCNCAATTCTACTGGATCTGGACGCCNACCAATTTCCCGAACCTGTCCATGTTCTATCATGTGAACCATGANGAGGCNGGTGAGGCGTGGAACACGCGCGCCGTGCTGGCGATGGATGGCGCAGGGCAGGGCGATCTGATCCATCTCGACAAGCCGCATATGGATATCCAGTACACGTCCGGAACGCGGCGGATGAAATCTGCGAAGCTGCACCTTGAAGACGGTCAGGGCGGCGCGCATACGGTGAGCTTCGAGCCGTTTGGTACCTTCCTGATGAAGGGCATTGGCTATGGCCATCCGGAGCGCAAGCATGGCTCGTATCAGGGCGATCAATTATCCGTATTGCGCGAAGACTACGAACCGGAAAAGCTGGCGTGGCAGCAGCCNGAGAATCTGCACATTCAGGCCATTGCCCGCGCAAGGCATGAAGGCCCGAACGGGTTGTCCTCCGAAGGGATCGGCGCATTCGAGCAATTGTTCATGGGCCCGCATGCGCCAAGCGGCTTCAAGGATATTCTGGACGGCGCGGCCTAGCCCCAGAGTTCGGGCTTCGGTGGGCTGATCATTCCNTCCGTATAGGTCAGGCCGTCTNCCACATCCTCGGCGAGCCAGAGTGGTCCGTCGAGGTCGGTGGCATCCGCAAGGCCAGCCAGCAAGACAGCAGGCGCCATGGAGATGGAGCCTGCGACCATGCANCCAATCATGACATTCATGCCGCTTGCCCGGGCAGCCTGCACCATGCGGATCGCTTCAGTCAGGCCNCCGGTCTTGTCGAGCTTTACGTTGACCGCATCATAGCGACGGGCAAGGTCCTGTATCTCTGCGCTNGTGTGCGCGCTTTCGTCNGCGCACACTGNTACCGCGCCGGGCCGACGCAGCAAGGCCTCGTCCTTGCCAGCGGGGAAGGGCTGCTCGACCAGAACGACGCCCAGTTCTGCGGCGCGCTTCATGATGCCGGGGAANTGGTCCACCAGCAGNCCNTCATTGCCATCCACGATCAGGCGCGCATCCGGGCGGGCCGCATGAACCGCTTCGATCCGGTCAAGATCCTCCGGGCCGCCAAGCTTTAGCTTCAGGAGCTTGCTCGGCGTGGATTTGGCCGCCTCTCCCATCGCTTCGGCGGTGTCGAGACTGACCGTCACGGCGGTTTCNACCGGCCCGGGTTCAGGCAGGCCCGCCAGTTTCCAGACAGGCGTGCCGGTCAGCTTCGCTTCAAGGTCCCANANCGCGCAGTCCACGGCGCACCGTGCGGCGCCAGCTGGCATCGCGTCCTGAAGGGCATCCCGGCTCAGCCCGTCTTCGATTTGCGCNCGCATCTCCTCNATCGCGGCGCGCACGCCGGGCTGGGTTTCGCCATAGCGCGGATAGGGCACGCACTCCCCACGGCCAACAGCGCCATCCTGGCGTATGGTTACCAGAATGGTCTCCGCGCTGGTCTTCGCACCGCGCGAAATGGTAAACGCGCGCTTCAGGGGCGAAGAAAAATCAGTGATTTCAAGGGTCCGCTTGGCCATGTATGGTCCTGATAGATGAAATTTGAACAATCCTGCTTTTCAGGTCTTAAGCATGTTTGGATAGGGTGGGCAGGTATAAAAGTATTGCATGGCAAACCCTAACACCCCCGAATTCGCGCTGGAAACCAGCGACGAACAGACTGTGCTCCGCGTCTCGGGCGACTGGACGGTGCGCACGGTTCAGATCGTGGATGAGGATTTGCGCGCCCTGGAAAGTGGGGCGGGTGTGACACTGGACGTATCGGGTCTGGGCCAGCTGGATACGGCCGGAGCGTTCGTCATTGACCGCACATTGCGCCAATTGTCAGACGCGCCTGCAGATATTGTGGGAGACCATCGGAACGCCGAAAACCTGATCGGTCAGGTTCACGCGGTCACCGATGTGGACGAGCCCAAACGCCCGGCGCATGGCGGATTGGTCGACATGCTGGAACGCACCGGTCGCGGCTTCATGAACATGCTGTCCGAGTCGCGGGACATGCTCGCTTTTCTGGGCGAGACGCTGGTGACGACGTTCCGTCTGGTGCTGACGCCTTGGAAGCTGCGCTGGACGTCGATTGTGTCTGTCCTGGAAGAGGCCGGTCTCGATGCGATGCCGATCATCGCCTTCCTGTCGTTTTTTGTCGGCATGGTGGTCGCCTTTATCGGCGCGACGACTTTGCGCGACCTCGGATCTGAAATCTTCGTCGTTGAACTGATCGGCTTCGCCATGTTGCGAGAGCTGGGCGTGATGATGACCGGGATTGTGTTGGCGGGGCGAACCAATTCCTCCTTCACGGCGCAGATCGGCACAATGAAGATGCGTCAGGAAATCGACGCGATGCAGACACTCGGCCTTAAACCGATGGACGTTCTGGTCGCGCCGCGAATTCTGGCGATGGTGGTTGCAACGCCGGTGCTGGCATTTGTTGGCACGATTGCGGGAATTGCGGGCGGCGTGATGGTGGGCTGGATGGCGCTGGACATCAATCCGGCCCTGTTTCTGGATCGGTTGCAATCCAATGTTCCGCTGGACCAGTTCTGGGTGGGCATGTCCAAGGCACCCGTGTTTGGCTTTGTCGTGGCACTGATTGCCTGTCGGCAAGGCCTGAACGTTGGCGGGTCAGTCCAGTCGCTGGGCAGCAAGACGACGACATCGGTGGTGCAGGCCATATTCTCGATCATCGTGATCGATGCATTGTTTGCCATCTTCTACATGGAGATGGGCATATGACCGATGATTTCATCATCCGCATACGCGACCTCAAGACAGCCTATGGCAGCCATGTTGTTCATGAGCATCTGGACCTTGATATCCGGCGAGGCGAAATCATCGGCATTATCGGCCCGTCCGGCTGCGGCAAGTCCGTTCTGCTGCGGGCGATTACCGGCCTCAAGGAACCGGCAGCGGGCAGCATTGAAGTGTTTGGCAAGCGTCTGGAGACGCTGGACGCCGAAGAACGCGCCGCGGTCGAGCGTAGCTGGGGGGTGATGTTCCAGGATGGCGCGCTGTTCTCGAACCTCACCGTGCGTGAAAACGTCATGGTGCCGATGAAAGAGCATACNGAGCTATCGCCGCAACTTTGCCGAGAGCTNGCNGACATGAAGATCCTGATGGCCGGNCTGCATGCCGATGCGGGGCCCAAATTCCCGTCGGATTTGTCCGGCGGCATGCGCAAGCGGGCCGCACTTGCCCGCGCGCTGGCGCTGGATCCGGAGCTCTTGTTCCTGGACGAGCCGACAGCCGGGCTCGACCCGATCACGGCGGCCAATTTCGATGCCCTGATCCGCGATCTTCAGCGCGCATTAGGCCTGACTGTCTTCCTTGTGACGCATGATGTGGATACGCTGCATGCGACGTGTGACCGGATTGCCGTGCTTGGCGAGAAACGCGTGCTGGCGGTCGGAACAATTGATGAGTTGAGGGCCTTTGATCATCCCTGGGTCCAGGAATATTTCGGAGGTCCGCGTGGGCGGGCCGCTGCGGGACACTAGAAGAGGAGCCCGGAGACAATGGAAACACGTGCGAATTATGCGCTGATCGGTGCGTTCGTTATCATAGCGACCATGGCGGTTGCAGTCTTCACATTGTGGCTGGGCCAGTCGCAATTCCGTCAGGATTTCGAAGCCTATGACATCGTCTTCGAAGGCCCGGTGTCTTTGGAGCAGGGGGCGTCCGTCCGCTATATCGGCATCAAGGTGGGTGAAGTGTCCTGGGTGCGGATTGATCGGGGGGATCCGTCAAAGGTTCGCGCCCGCATCCGCGTCGATTCCGAAACGCCGGTTAAGGTGGACTCCACCGCCTCGATTCAGTTGGCGGGTATCACGGGCATTACCTTTGTTCAGATCACGGCAGGCACACCGAACGCGGCCTCCCTGCGTGCGCGGCCCGGACAGCCCGTTCCTGTGATCAAGGCAGAACGCACCCAACTGGATGAGATCTTTGCCGGTGGCGCCGAAGTGCTTGGCAAGGCGACGCGCACGATTGAGCGGGTCAATCTGGTGCTGACCGATGAGAATATCGAATCCCTTTCCAAGACGCTGACCAATATCGAGCGACTCAGTGGCCAGCTTGCCGCCACGGATGGCACAATGGCGCAGGCGACGACCACGTTGCGAGATGTGTCCGCTGCGGCGCAACGGTTTGAAGAGGCCTCGGCCTCCTTCGGATCTTTCAGTTCCAATGCGGACGCGCAGATCACTCAGTTTGGCGGTGAAGCCAATGCGCTGATCGCTGATCTGAGAAACGTCACGGAGAACGCGAATACAGCCGTAGAAGAGAGCAATCGCGCCATCTCAGCCGCGGCCGATGCGATTGAAGGCCCGGCGACGGACGCGCTTCAGGATGCTCGTCTGGCCAGCCGTGATCTGCGCGTGTTGATCGCGCGGCTGGACCGGGTGGCGCGTGAACTTGAACAGAACCCACAGGGCTTCGTGGTCGGTGACCCGGCCCCGTATGAGGAGAGCCGATAGATGATCCGTAAGCTTGCTACCTGCCTCGCAACGGGCGTTGCCGCCTTTGGCCTGGCCGCCTGTGTCTCTGTCTTGCCGGAACCGAAAGTGCCGCAAGGGTTGTACCGGTTTGCCGCCGTTGAGACGGTGTATGATCTTGAAGCATCCATCGTCGTTCGCGAACCGGAAGCGTCGCGCCTTGTCGCCGGACGGGCCATTGCAGCGGAGGATTCCTCCGGTGCGCTGAGGCTGGTGCCGAATGTGGAGTGGACCGATTCCTCCACGCGCCTGATCCAGATGGCAATGCTGGATGCGCTGGAAGGGAATGGATCGGGCAAGGCGATTGTGCCGGAGACGGGCGCGCTTGCAGAATATGAACTTGCGTGGCAGGTGACCGATTTCACCCTGTCCGGAACGACGGGGCGGTGCCGGGTACGTGCGACCCTTCTCGAAGGGGCATCGCGGGATGTTCTGGATCAGACGATTGTTTCAACCACGCAGCAGGCCGATGGCGATTCCAATGCAGACCGCGCCAAGGCGCTGGCAGGGGCCGGGCGGGCCTGCGTGGACGAAGTTGCCGGCTTTGTCAGCCAGTACATCAACGCCCACGCGGCCGAACCCGAAAGCTGAGCTAGCCGCTCTTCATCTGGTCGAACGGCAGGTCCTTGTCGACCCGGACATCCTGAGGCAGTCCAAGAACACGTTCGGCGATGATGTTCTTCAGGATCTCGTCCGTACCGCCAGCAATGCGCAGGCCAGGGGCCCACATGAAGCTCTGCTGGAAGATGGCGTCGGCTGGCATCCGGTCTGAATCCGTCAGGATGCCGTAATGGTCCTGCATCTCGATGGCCGAGTTGCAGATATCCTGAAGATGGTTGGCCGTGATGATCTTGCCGATCGAGTTTTCCGGTCCCGGTGTCTGGCCGCGCGACAGGGCCGTCTGTGTGCGGAACTTGGTCAGCTTGTAGCCTTGCGCTGCGACATACCAATCCGCCAGCTTCTCGCGGAAGGCCTGATCCGACATGGTGCCGGCCTCTTTGGCGTAGGCCATGATCTCCGCCCAGTCCGGGCCCGGCGATCCGCCCACGGCGAGGCGTTCGTTCATCAGCGTGACGATGGCCACTTTCCAGCCNTGNCCGACATCGCCGAGGCGNTCGGAATCCTTGATNCGGACNTCGGTGAAGTAGACTTCGTTGAANTCNCGNCCGCCAGATGCCTGGTGGATCGGGCGAACTTCAACGCCAGCCTGNTTCATGTCCACGATGAACATGGTCAGGCCCTTGTGCTTTGGCACGCTCGGATCGGTCCGCGTCAGNAGGATGCCATAGTCGGAATAATGCGCGCCGGAGGTCCAGACCTTCTGGCCGTTGATGACCCATTCGTCGCCATCTTTCACGGCGCGGGTCTTCAGGCCTGCGACGTCAGATCCTGCGGACGGCTCCGAGAAGAGCTGGCACCAGATTTCCTCGCCTTTCAGCGCCTTGCCGACATAGCGTTTCTTGTGCTCGTCAGACCCGAAGGCAATGACGGTCGGGATGCACATGCCAAGGCCGATGGTGAACGGGCCGGTNGGCGCNTCGAACTTGCCTTCTTCCTGGTTCCAGATGACCTGCTGCATCGGTGTGCCNCCACGGCCGCCGATNTCCTTTGGCCANGTGATCTGGGCGTAGCCNTTCTCAGCNTTCGTTTTCTGCCATTCCTTGGCGCGGCGCATGAATTCAGAGCCNTCGACGCGCTGGCGCAGGGGCTTGTCGCCTTTTGGGTCAAGGTGTTTGCCGAGGAAAGCGCGTGCTTCGGCGCGGAATTCGGCTTCTTCTTTGGTATCGTTGAAGTCCATGTCTGTTTCCTCCTTATGCGGCGTTCTTGTTTTCGAGGGTGCGGACGAGTTTCTCTTTCCACACTTTCGGGGCGCCGGCCTGAACGGCCAGCAGCTTGGCGCGGCGATAGAAGAGGTGGCAGTCCACCTCCCATGTGAAGCCCATGCCGCCATGAGTCTGGATGTTTTCCTTGGAAGCNAACCAGAAGGCTTCGCAGGCCGCGATACGGGCCGCAGCAGCCGCTTCCGGCAGTTCCGCTGCGCCGGTGGAGACCGCCCATGCACCGTAGAAACAGTTGGAGCGGGCCACTTCGTTCTTCACATACATTTCGGCCAGCTTGTGCTTGATNGCCTGGTTGCCNCCAATCGGACGGCCGAACGCGTAGCGCTCTTTTGCNTANTCNGTCGCCATTTCCAGCGCGCGGGATGCTCCGCCCAGCTGTTCGAAGGCGAGCAGCACAGCGGCGTGATCCAGAATCTGGTCGTTCAGCATTTCGCCGTCGCCAGCGTTTCCGAGGCGTGTGGCCGGGGCCTTGTCGAAGACGATCTCGGCATGGCTGCGGGTCGGGTCCAGCGTCTGAAGCGTCTTGCGGGTAACGCCTTCACCGGTCAGGTCCACGAGGACGAGGCTTGCGCCGGAGCCTTCCTTGGCCAGCACGACGGCATGTGTTGCCACATCGCCATCGGTGACAGGCACTTTCGTGCCGGAGAGGGTGGAACCGTCGAATGTGGTTTTCAGATTGGCCGCAGTCGGATTGCCGGGGCCTTCGCTGGCGGCGTAGCAGCCGACGACGTCACCGCTGACGATGCGGGGCAGGACATCTGCCTGTTGTTCGGACGAGCCAGCNATCTTCAGCGCTTCGGTGAAGAAGTAGACGGTCGACGCCCACGGCACTGGCGCGAGCACGCGGCCCATNTCTTCTGCCANTACGCAGACTTCCAGCAGGCCGAGNCCAAGGCCGCCATGTTCTTCCGGAATGGCGGTGCCGAGCCAGCCCATTTCGACGACTTTNTTCCAGACGTCGGCATTGTGGCTGACATCATCATCGTTCAGGACCAGACGGACAGCCGTCATCGGGCATTCGGATTCCAGGAATTTCCGGGCTTCATTGCCGAGGAATTTCTGGTCTTCGGAAAAGTCGAAGTTCATGTCGCTTGCGCTCCCCTTGCTGGCCGTTGGGCCACTCTATTTTCTNCAATGACCGAGAAAATAGCGCGCTTTACGTGCGCGGAAACCCGTCACCCAACGGAAACGCCTGAATCCACTTTGGATTGGGAAAAATGCGGGTTGCGTGAAATTTGATCGTTCCGCTTCACGGCCCTGAAAGACCCGGATGGCATTTACCGGCGTTGAGATCGGGAGCTGTTGATGGCCAAGGCCGTATTTCACAAGGCGCAGCGCGTCTTCGTAAAGCCCGTAGGAACCTGGGCGTTGATCGAGCAAGTCATTCCCCATTGGGTGAAGGACGTGGACGAGCCCCTGCGCGTTACCTATGAGTGCGGATTGGGGCGCAGCTTTCAGGCGCATGAGCTGTCGGCTGACGACACGTCACCGACTGAAACGCGCCTGCACCGTCCCGAGAATGACGAAATCATGCTGGAACACTGGCATATCGTGCGGCGCAAGGCGAAATGGCGCGCGCGCATTGGCGGGCCGGACCTCAGCGAAGTCGGAACGTTTCCGGTTGTTATCACCGATGAGGAAGACCTGAGCGGCTGGCGTGTGTCAGGCAGTGAGTATGACCGCGACCCGCAGCGCATCGAACACCAAGCGCGCATGATTGCCTGNACGCCGGACCTGTTGCAGACGGCGCGGCAAGTGGCGGACCAATATGAAGAGTCCCCTGACGCGTTTCCTCCAGAGTTGAAAACTGTCGCGCAGCGTTGCGCCTCCATCCTGCGATTTGTCTATGAGCTGGACGAGGAAGACGTAAAGCATTCAGCGACGGTCGCCGCCGAATAGGCGCCAATCCCCCCGCAAGAGCGTGACGATTGCGAGGCCGATGATCGCGCCCGCCACATTGGCTGCAATGTCGAGCCAGGATCCCTCTCGGCCTGCATCGCCCATCATCTGCGCAATTTCCATCGTCATGCCGTAGGTCGCAGCGATTGCGAAACCGGCCAGCACGCGCGCTTTGCCAATTCCGAATGCAACGCCCAGCGGGGCGGCGAGGGCGGCATACGCGACGAAGTGTTTGATCTTGTCTGAAAATTGGGGGGCAGGGGCCTCGGTGGCTGGGATGAGTGACAGGTAGCAGATTGTCGCCGCGATGATCAGCGCCGCCATCGCAGCGAGTATCCGCAGGGCGGGATGGGTGAGCAGGGTCGTCATATATAAATCCGGCTTTCTGCAAGCTACTGGGCGCTGGCCCTCGACGTTGCCAGTGCAAATCCCTAACTGGAAGACTGGAATTCTGTTTGCCGGAGAAAACATGCGCACTGAAGCCCCCGTTGCCGTCCAATTGTCCGATTACACCGCCTATCCGTTCGAAATCGAACAGGTGGACCTCAGGTTTGACCTTCACCCGGACGCGACTCTGGTGCGGGCGGACCTCAAGATCCGGCGCACGGGTGCCGCGGACGCCGCACTGGAACTGGACGGGGAAGCGCTGGAGCTGAAATCCATCGCAATTGATGGCGCGCCTCTGCCGGAGAGCGCCTATGAGCTGACCGAAAGCGGGCTGACCCTTAAGGACGTGCCGGATGCCTTCACACTGGTGACGGAAGTCGAGATTGCGCCATCGAAGAACACGGCCCTTTCGGGCCTTTACATGTCCGGTGGTCGCTTCTGCACGCAATGCGAAGCCATCGGGTTTCGTCGCATCACCTTCTATCCGGACCGGCCAGATGTGATGAGCCGCTTCACGGTACGGATGACGGCGGACAAGGAANCCTACCCCATCCTCCTGTCGAACGGGACGCCGGGCGAAACGGGTGATGTGGATGATGGACGCCACTTCGCGGTGTGGGATGATCCGCACAAGAAGCCTGCCTATCTCTTTGCGCTCTGCGCGGGGGATTATGATGTCTATCGCGACCAGTTCACCACGATGAGCGGCAAGGTGATCGACCTCGCCATCCATGTCGACAAGGGCGATGCGGACCGTGCTGCCTGGGCCATGGACAGCCTCAAGCGCTCGATGAAGTGGGATGAGGAGACCTATGGCCGGGAATATGATCTTGGCGTGTTCAACATCGTGGCCGTGCGGGATTTCAATTTCGGCGCNATGGAGAACAAGGGTCTGAACATCTTCAACTCCGCCTATGTGCTGGCCGATGAAGCCAGNGCGACGGATGCGGATTTCGAAGCCATTGAGAGCATTGTCGCCCACGAATATTTCCACAACTGGACGGGTAACCGGATCACTTGCCGTGACTGGTTCCAGCTGTGCCTGAAGGAAGGCCTGACAGTCTTCCGTGATCAGAACTTCTCTGCCGACATGCGCTCGCGTCCGGTGCAGCGGATCAAGGATGTCATCCGTCTGCGCGCCCGTCAGTTTGCCGAAGACGCAGGCCCGCTGGCGCATTCCGTGCGGCCTGAAACCTATGGCGCGATCGACAATCTCTACACGGCAACCGTGTATGAGAAAGGCGCTGAAGTCATCGGTATGCTGCGCCGGATCCTGGGCGAGGAAACCTATCGCAAGGGGATGGACCTTTATTTTGACCGCCACGACGGACAGGCGGTCACGATCGAAGATTTCTATGCCTGCTTCGAAGANGTCAGCGGCGATGATTTCACCCAGTTCCGCCTCTGGTATTCGCAGGCCGGAACACCTGAAGTNAGCGTGGAGGAATCCTGGAACCCGGAAACCCGCGAAGTGGCCGTGACGCTGAAACAGCGCGTGCCGGCAACGCCGGGNCAGNCCAACAAGAAACCCATGCTCATCCCNATGGAAATGGCCCTGATTGATGATGAAGGGAACATGGCCGAGTGGATTACGCTGTTCGAAGATGAAGAACTGACGCTGACCTTTGACCTTCCCGAAGGATCGGAGCGTCCGCTGGTATCCATCAANCGGGACTTCACGGCGCCGATCCGCCTGAAGCGCAATCTGGACCGTGAAACGCAACTGGCAATGATCCGTCTGGAGACGGACCCGTTCAACCAGTGGGACGCCGTGCAGGCGCTCGCCAAACAGGAAATCCTTGCTTTGTCCGAAGGTTCGCAGGCCGAGCCAGACGATGCGCTGGTCGATGCGATTGCTGCGGCNGTCACCGGGGCATCGGATGATCCGGCCTTTGCTGCGCTGCTGGCGCGCTTGCCGGATGTGAATGAATTGTTCCTTGAGCGCCAGCCCGCTGACCCTGTCGCGCTGGATGCGGCGCGCAAGAAGCTTCAGGCAGCGCTCTATGGCAAGCTGAGNCAGTTCGCCGACAGCGTGTTGGGTGAATCATCGACGCAAGCCTATGATCCGGGGGCAGAGCANGCAGGCGAACGCGCCCTCCGCACGGCGCTGATNGGTCTGTTGGCGGCGTCTGGCGCGGATGAGGCAGGCGACCGCCTCCTGTCGCTCTACAAGGCCGCGACCAACATGACCGAGAAACTGGCCGCGCTGCGCGGGCTGGCCGGTCTTGACGGCGAGGCTCGCGAGACAGCGTTGGCGGACTTTGAAGCAGAATGGACGTCCAATCCGCTCGTCATGGACAAATGGTTCGGCGTGCAGGCCGGGACAGGCGATGCGGCCACCATCGAGAAACTCGCGGCGCATTCCGCCTTCGATTTGCGTAATCCGAACCGCGTACGCTCAGTCGCAGCAGCTTTCGCGATGCAGAATCTGGCCGGCTTCCATGCCCCGGATGGTTCCGGCTATCGTGTGGTCGAGGATATCATCCTGAAAGCTGACAAGGTGAACCCCGCACTTGGCGCTCGGCTTCTGACCGCATTCGAACAATGGCGGAGCCTGGAACCAAAGGCAAAAGCGGAGGCAGAGGCCTGCCTGCGCCGGCTGCAAGCTGCTGATTTGTCAAAGAATTCTGCCGACATCGTTTCACGCGCGCTTGGCTAGGGACAGAATCACCCCGGCTTTGGGTTAACGAATTCTTTCTCTTTGTTAAGAATTGCGCAACAATTACGCCCGAGAAGCTGAGTTTAGTCTTGGGTTTAAGATAAATTGGCGCGCACAGAACATGGTGTCCCACTCGGTCATCCCTGGTGATACGGACGCCGCGACAAAAGGAGTCGCGGAGCCTGACCGACGTCGCCTGAAATGGACCGTTGTCGCCATCATTCTCCTGTTAGCCGGTGCGCTGGGCCTGAAGGCCTGGGATGAGCGCCAGACCGCCGATGAGGGCTTGCTGGCCGCGCTGGAGGCCAAGGCCAGCACGGTCGCTGCGCGCCTGGTCGGTCATGCGGGCACGGCAGAAATGGCGATGCGCCTGATCGAGGATACGGGCGCGTCCCGAACGACTGTTGCATCGGCGACGCCGGGCGTGGATGTGGTGGCTACGCTTCAGGATGCGCGACGGGCCCCCGCCGACAGCCGACTGGCCGCCGCTGTGCCGGTGGCTGAAACCATGCTGGCAAACGGCCACGGGATCGGCCTGTCGCGTCAGGGAGACCTGATTGTGGCCACGAACTCTCCCGACGGGGAGATCATTCTGGCAATGGCGCCGGTGGGCACATGGCTGCCTGCCAGCAGTGGGCGCGATGGGATATTTGTAACGGATGGCCAGTTCAGCGCCGGTACGATGGTGCCCGGCTTGTCCGGCATGCGCCCAGCGACCGGGTTTCGNGCGCTGACGATGCTGGACCGCGCCGCGACAGGATGTGCCCCGGTCTCCAATAGCGGATTGATGGTATGTTCCAGTCGGACGATGCCCTTGTTTACGCTGGATGATTTGATCCGGTTGCTGATCTTTGGCCTGTTGCTTGCCGCGCCGATGCTGGTCATTCTGGGCCTGATGAATCGTCTCTCGGACTCGGCAGATGCATCGCTGGTCGAGCGCGCAAATGAAGCGGAAGCCGACCGGTTCATGAGTCCGGTCATGCTGGGCGTGCGCGCAGGGTATTGGGAATGGTCAGACGATTCCAGCGCGGTCTATCTCAGCGACGCGGCGTCTGAACTGATGGGCATGTTCGGGGATGGCGTGATCACCGTCGACGAATTGCTTCAACAGGTACATCCGGAGCACCAGGCGCGCGTACAGGAGGCCTTCCGCGTTGGCTACAAGGATGGCTGGGTGCAGACTAGCTTCGTGACCAGTTTCCAGCCGCCTCGCTGGATGGAGTTGCGCGGAAGCGTCACCACCAATGCGCAGACCGGTGCCAATGTCTATGGCGGCGTGCTGCTGGATATCACTGAGCGCAAACAGGCAGAAGATCGCGTCAAGGCGGCTGAACGCCGGTTGCGCACGGCGATTGAGGGTTTCAACGGGCCGTTCGCACTGTGGGACAATCGCAAGCGGCTGCTGTACTGGAACCGGGCGTTTGCCTCGGATTTCCAANTGGAAGAAACATTGCGGCCCGGCATGGCGCACCATACGGTCGCCATCGCGCGGGCGGGGGCCTTGCGGGCTGAGCATCCGTCTAAAGAAGATGAGCGCGCCGTCGTGCTGGAGCTGAATTCGGACCGGTGGATCAAACTGGTCGAGCGCCCTACGCTGGATGGTGGCCTGCTGTCTGTCGGCGTGGATGTGACGGAAAATGTGCGCAACGAAGCCGAATTGAAAAAGCAGAAGGCGCAGATGCAGAAGACTGCGCTGGAGCTGAAACGCTCAGAGGGNCGCGANCGGGANCTNTCCCGGAAGTATTCCGAGGAAAAGGCCAAGGCCGAGCATGCCGCACACACAAAATCAGCCTTCCTGGCCAATATGAGTCACGAGCTGCGCACGCCCTTGAATGCGATCAACGGCTTCTCCGAGATCCTCTCGAACGAGCTGTATGGCCCGATGGGGGATGANCGCTACAAGGGGTATGCGCAGGATATNCTGACATCCGGACAGCATCTNCTGGACATGATCAATGACATCCTCGACATGGCCAAGATTGAAGCGGGCAAGATGACGATTGATCCGCAGCCGATCGACCCGGTGGACCCGGTCGATGCCGCGGTGCGCATGATCCGCCGCAAGGCCGAGGACAAGCANATAGAGATGAAGCTCGACTCNCAGCCGAACCTGCCGGAGATCGATGCAGACCACCGCGCCATTCGCCAGATGGTGCTGAACCTTGTTTCCAATGCCATCAAGTTTACGGATGCGGGCGGCAAGATCACCGTAACNGTCGANCAGCGGGGGCCGGANATCTATGTCGGCGTCACNGATACCGGCATCGGCATCCCAGCNGAAGACCTGCCCCGTCTGGCAACGCCGTTTGAACAAGTTTCCGGCACCAAGGACCGGAACTATGAAGGCACCGGGCTCGGCCTGGCGCTGACCAAGTCTTTTGCTGAAATGCATGGNGGACGGATGATCATGTCATCCATCGAAGGCGAGGGCACGACAGTTGCCTTCACCCTGCCGATTACCGGCGCGCGAGAATTGGTTGACGAGGCCAAGGCGCGCGACGTCGCCTAGGGGCGGCAATTCCATTCTGTGATGCGTGATCCGGCGGGCGTGATTTCGACACTGCCCCACGCGCCGGTTTTCAGTTTTCGGTCCAGCTGCTCCGGCTGGNCGTCNACGACATCCGGCAGAAAACGCGCAATGCCGTTGGATGTGACAATCAGGGCGGTGTCGTCTGCGCCGAGTTCTGCTGCGCGCGCGAGCAGTCCGCGCCATCCATCGCGCAGCGCATCACCANCGACGAGCCAGCCATCAGGCGGCGTCGCATCGCGTTCCCAGGCTTCAAGCGCGGNCTCACCAATGCGGGCGAGCACTTTGTCTTCTGGCTGGTTTTCGTCCGGGCCGTAGTCAACTTCTGTCAGGAAAGGCAGGACGATCAGGGNAGGGGAATTGGTNCGCATGCCAATTATCGNGCGTGCCGTCTGGCGTGTACGGGCAAGGGGGGAGCAGAACGCCGCGACAAAGTGAGTGGCGTTGAACTGCGCGGCCAGCGCGTCCGCCTGTGCCAATCCGGAGGAGGACAGCGGGAGATCCGTCCGCCCACCAACACGGGTNACGGTATCGCCCTTGTCGAANGTGTTGCCATGCCGAACGATGATNAGNCGTGCCATAATCGATCAATCCTGTAGCGGGTCGCCATGCTGCGCGATCAGGCGTTCTGCCAGTGCAACGTCTTCTGGTGCATCAATGCCCGGTATGGCGATGGCATCCGGCTCCACTTCGACACATTGAATGCTCATGCCGTTTTCCAGAAACCGCAACTGCTCAAGACCCTCCAGGGTTTCATAGTGACCCTCCGGCAGTTTCACATATCTCCGCAGCGCATCCAGACGGTACGCATAAAGACCAATATGACGACATACGGGAGACATGGGGCCAGCTTCCCGTAGCGCGGCTTCCTTGCGGATCGCTGGAATCAAATTCTTTGAAAACCAGAGGGCGCGGCCGGATGTGTCGTGTGCCAGAGTTGTCCCAGAGAAGGGCGTGGTCTTCTTGTGCGNGCGGAAATCGTCAAGGGCCTGCCAGGTGAGGCGGACATAGGGCGTTGCCGCATCAGCGCCGGATTGCGCCGCCGCNTTTGCCACGGCCACAACATGGGAGGGCGGCGTGAACGGGGAATCGCCTTGTAGATTCACGACGACTTCCGGAGACACGCCCATTGCTTCCACGGCGGCCAACGCCCGGTCNGTGCCGGAGGGCACGTTNGGATCTGTCATCACCACATCAATGCCGAGCTCGCGGCAGTGTTCGGAGATGCGGGTATCATCGGTTGCCACGATGCTGGCTGCGTCATCCAGCTTCGCAGCAGCACGGGATGCCATCGCAGCGACNCGGCTGACCATTGTGCGACCGGCAATCTCAACCAGCGGTTTGCCGGGAAAGCGGGTGGAGCCATAGCGGGCGGGAACAACAATCAGCGTTTTCATGGCCGCGCTTTACATGACCTGCGAAGAATTGCCCACCTCATCTTCACGCAATTGTTGCATCAGGCCGATAATTGGCGCGACCCATTGCAACGCCTCCTCGTCGACGCCTTCATCGCGCAGGAAGCCTGTCAGCGCAGGGGCGAACTGCTCGCTTTGCCCGCACTCTACGAGGGCAAGTTCCAGTTCCGGCAGCACGACATTCTGAAAACTGTCAGCAAAATTCTGCAGGTCGTCAGTACGTGACATCAGGCGCATCGTGGCAAACGTGTTCAAATCNCCTTGATCATTGGTGATNCGCTTCAGATCATTNATNAGACCGCGATTGTCGGAGGCAAATTCGCCCAGGATGTGGTCTGTCTTGTATTCCACCCATTCCTGNGTGCAGGGTTCTGGTGCGGTGACGCAGGCGGCGAGCGGGCAGGTGGCAAGTGCAANCGCGGCGATCAGGCGGTTCATGGGCGTCCTCCGATGTGTTCCCACAGGCACCCTAATCCCGGAGCCTGTCGGCGCAAGACGGCCTGCTCAGCGGCAAGAAAAAACCCCGGCGCAATGGGACCTGCGCCGGGGGCTTCCGCCTATGCATTCCGTGCAATGCGCATGCGGAATCTCTTATTCGTCGGATTGGTCGGTTTCGATCGTGATCGTGTGGGTCGATTTGGAGTGAACCTGCTTCTTGAAGGCCTTTTTCTCCGCGGTATCGAGCTTGTCGCTGCCGAGCACCGTCTTGATCGTGGCCTTGGCAGTCAGGGCACCCTTGTCGCCTTTGACGCAGGCGATCTTCACCTTCTTCGCCGCGCCATCATCAGTCNTTTTCTCAAGGATGCGGGTTTCACCGGTTGCGAGATCAGCCGTGCGGCATTCCTCCACCAGATCTGTCAGGGCGATATGGGTGTTTTCGATCTGGTCNTCGAAATCATCGCCATAGGCGAGGTCGATCTTGCGTTCGAGTTCGTCAGCATGCATTTCGATGCGGGCTTCGAGCATGGCGATCTTTGGCTCCAGATTGCGTTCCCAGGCATCGGCCTGCGCCTCGGCCCGATCCGCCATCGCTTCGGCATGCATCTCCCATTTCTCGGCCTGTCTCTCGACATTCTCGGCCCACGCTTCCCATTCTTCTTCCGTCTTCGGCATGGTTTCTTCGGTGAAGCTGACGGCCAGTTCCATCTCGCGATTGAACTGTTCGTTGAGGCCGTCGAAGGCGAGTTCGATCACCGGCATGGACTCCACGAGCTTGTTGATCTGAGCCGTCTCGGCTTCGATTTTTGCTGTGAGGACTTCGATCTCACGCTCGATGTTGGGGTTCTTCACATTCACATTGAAGGGCTCGCCAATGATCACGATCTGACGATCCTCGACCTGCTCGCCATCGACATAGACTGTGCCGCTGTCCAAGCGAAGGCTGCTGGAAGATTTCAGCTCACGGAAATCTCCAGGCGTCGGAGTCTTCGGGGGAGTGGGCGCAGCGCGCGGTTGGTCCGGCATCGGTGCGCCAGCGAGTTCTGCCATGTCGACCGTGTTGTCGACTTCNGCAGACGCGCAGGCGGAGGTTACGAAACCCGAGCTGAGCAGGGCCGCGCTTCCCAGCAGTCCGGAGATTCCAGCGCCCATGAGGCGGCGGGAGCGGGATGGGCTGGGCGTGGTCATGCGGATCATTCTTTCCTTGAGGGCGTGGGTCAGCGGCAGGCTGGCGGCGGCGGTGAGGCGTTCCGGCAGGGCGAGCTGCACAGCCTTGAGGAGCGTTTCGCCATAGGCNTGCGGCGAGGACGCNCCGGATTTCAGGACATCACTGTCACACGCNGCTTCCTGGTCCGTGCGGAAGGCGCGGCGCGCCATGTATGCNAGCGGGTTGAACCAGAGCAGGGCGACAAAGATTTCCGACACTTGCAGGGCCCANAGGTCACCGCGCTTGATATGGGTCATTTCATGGGCCAGTGCAGCGCGTTGCTGGCTTTGGGTGTAGTCGTCCTCGAACCAGGCTGGCAGCAATACGGTTGGACGCAGCAAGCCGGAGACGAGGGGGCCAGACGAGATGAAGCTTGTGGAGACCTTGGGCATCTTCTTCATGCCAACCTGACGGGCGACCTCCTCGGCAAGACGGGCGAGTTCCGGAGAGGGGGCCATTTCCTCGCGGCGCAGCGTGTTCATGAAGCTGTGGTGTGCCCAGCTGCTGCGGAGGATCATGTATAGGGCTCCGCCAACCCAGACGGCGAACATTGTGCCGAGCAGCAATCCGCCGAGTATCGGATCGGACACTTCCGGGAATGCCACGAGACCGGGTGCGCCATCGAGTAGGGGGCTCGAATNGACCGGGCTTGAGACAGGCGGAGCCCCGACGACATGAGTTACGGTGCCTACAGGTTCAGGTGAGCGAAACAGTGCAGGGGCAACTTCAGCCGTCCCGGCCGAGGCAGGCATCGGAGTCTGGAAGAACTCGAAGAAACCCGCCAGCGGCGAGGGCATGGACAGGGGAGGCAGGACCAGTCGGGCGACCGGAATGGCCCACAGNGCATAGGTGACNCCTGCGCCGAACTGGCGGGCGACATGNTTTCGCGCANCCAGGATGAGGGCGATGAGGATCGACACNGCGATAATGGTCTGCGCGGCATAGCCGATGTTGAGGCTGTTCAGGTCGAAAATCATTTCTTCAACTCCCCCAGAAGCTTTTCAAGTTCCGCNATGTCGTCTGCGGTCAGGCCGCGTGTGTCTGCNAGGTGGGCAACCAGAGGGGCGGCGCGTCCGGAAAAGACCTGATCAACAAACTGACGNGCCGCGCCGGCCTTGTAGGTGCCTTCCTCAATCAGCGGAAAATAGAGATAGCGCCGACCGTCTTCCTGGGTGCTCAGCGCGCCCTTCTCAACCAGCCGGGCCAGCAGTGTTTTGACCGTGCGGCTGGTCCAGTCTTTCTCGGATCCGAGCGCGTCGTGAACGTCCGCGGCGGCGAGGCCGGGCTGTTTCCACAACACGGCCATGACTTCGAGTTCGGCGTCAGAAATCTTCATATGTAGAACCCCTCTCTGGACTACAGGTGTAGTCGTACGCGATGACTACATTCGTGGTCAACAAGTTTTCGATGACACATTCGTAAGGTGCAGATCGTCGCAGGAATCCGCGCTCGTGTGGCTTCTATTCGGGGTCGCAGTCGAGTACGGTCCTCTGAATAAAGTGGAGGAGAAGGCCATGAAGCGTGTAATGATTGCGGCGATTGCGGTTGCAACCTTGCCGGCAGGTTGCGCGACGACGGGCAGCTCTGGCGATTTCGGACGCGTGCTGGGCGAGGTGCTGAGCCAGCAGACGGGCGACAGCTCCCTCACCCAGGCGGAGATCGATGCGGGCCTGCGCGAAGCCTTGACGGTTGGCACGAACCTTGTCGCGGCGCAGCTGGGCCAAACCAATGGGTATTTCGGGGATCCTGAAATCCGCATTCCCCTGCCGAAGACCTATCGTGATATCCAGTCCGGCCTGTCCCGCGTCGGGGCAAGCGGCCCATTGGACGATCTGGAACTGCGGATGAACCGCGCCGCTGAGGATTCTGTGCCGGAAGCGAAGACGCTGGTGCTCGGCGCGATCCGGCAGATCACGATTGAGGATGCTGTGCGTATCCTGAACGGTGGGGACACGGCGGCGACGGATTTCCTGCGCGCGAAGACCGAAAGCCAGTTGCGGGCTTCGTTCACGCCTTATGTCAGATCTTCGCTGGCAGAGGCGGGGGCGTTTACGTCTCTTGAACAGGTGGCCAATAGCTATGGCGTTGGCGGCGTTACCACGACGCTTCAGAATGATTTGACAGACCATGCTGTGTCGCTGGGTCTGGATGGGCTGTTCCACTATGTGGCCCTCGAGGAGAAGAAAATTCGTGAGAATCCTGTGGCTCGGACGACGGAGCTGTTACGGCGCGTCTTTGGATCGAGGGGCTGATGCGTCGCTTTACGTATGAAGCCAAAGCCGGCGGAGAGATGGCCGGCATCGAATTCGGTGATCCCATCAAGCCTTTCTCGGCGGTGTGGCTGCACGCAACCGGATTCAACGGGATGACGTATCAATCCCTGCTGGCCCCTCTGGGCCTGCGCCAGCGCGTTGCAGCGCTCGATATGCGCGGTCATGGCCGCACGACGCTGCAGGCAAAGCCGGGTCAGATGAAATCCTGGAAGCGTCACCGCGATGATGTGATTGAGTGGCTGGAAAAGGAAGCGCCGCATGGCGTGATCCTGGCGGGGCATTCCATGGGCGGATGCGTTGCGCTGATGGTGGCGGGCAAGCGCCCGGACCTGGTGAAGGGCCTGATCCTGGTCGATCCGGTGATCATGTCGAAATCGATCTATTTCTGGCAGCATATGCTGACGCCGATTTCCTTCCTGATGCCGAAGAACGGCATGGCGCGGCGGGCGAAGAAGCGCCGGGCGGAATTCGGCACATTCCGCGAAGCGCTGGAATCCTATACCGGTCGCGGGGCGTTCAAGACGTGGCGGGAGCCTTTCCTGGCGGACTATCTTCTGGACGGGATCGAGCGGGTTGACCACAATCCGATCGACAGTGACGAGCAGACCTGGCGTCTGTTGTGCGAGCCGAAATGGGAGTCGGCCACGTTCGCGGCTCAGCGCAACCGTCCGTGGAGCGCGCTCCGGCGGGTGAAGAAACACCAGATCCCGATGACCATTTTGCGGCCAACGAGAGATTCCGTGATCACCGACAAGGTGCGGGCGAAGCTGATCCTGACCTATCCGGCGATGATGATGAAGGCCGTGCGCGGGACGACGCATTTCCTGCCGATGGAGGCGCCTTATGAAGTGCGCGATCAGCTTTCCGCCTTTCTGGCGCGGCTGGTGGAGCGGTTCACGCTGGAAGAGGACGCCTTCGTGGAGCGGTCGTTGAAGGTGCGCCGGCGCGGNGCGCGATAGGGCGGGGCAGTCCTCAGTTTAGAAAAGATCAGTGGTGGAACATTNGGCAAGCGTGTAAGGGTTCGCGGTTNCCTTTGGAGCTGACCCCATGCCGCTTGATATCCTGGCTCTGCCNGGGGTGGAGATCGCCATCGTGCTGTTGCTCGTGGCGGTTGTGTTTTTCGGCTTCATCCGGGAAATCCTGCCATCAGATGTGGTGGCCTTGCTGGCAATGGGCGCTTTGCTGCTGACAGGCATTCTGTCGGTTCCGGAAACGCTCGCAGTCTTCTCCAACCCGGCACCAATCACGATTGCGGCCATGTTTGTCCTGTCTGCTGCGCTGGAGCGTACAGGCGTGATTGATGCGGCGGGGCGGATGGTGACGCGGCTGGCCGGGCGTGCGTCGCCNATTGTCGCGATGCTGGCCATGATGTTCGGCGTGATGGTTCTGTCGGCNTTCATGAACAATACGCCGATTGTCGTCGTCCTTATTCCGGTCGTGATTCAGTTGGCGCGCAGTTTGGGGGTTGCGCCATCCAAGCTGCTGATCCCGCTTTCTTTCGCCGCGATCTTTGGCGGTACGACAACATTGATCGGTACGTCGACAAACATCCTTGTCGATGGCGTGGCGCAGGANGCAGGGCTCGCCCCCTTCGGCATGTTCGAGATCACCGCCGCCGGAGCTGTTCTGGCATGTGTGGGTGCGGCCTATCTGGGGCTCGTGTCGCGCTTCCTGCTTCCGACGCGGGAGTCATTGATCGACATGTTGCCGGATGCCAGGAAGCGGCGCTTCCTCGCGCAGATCCTGATCCCGCTCGGTTCTCCCCTGATTGGCAAAGCCATTTCCGAGACCGGATTTAGCGCCGAGAAAGGGTTCAAGGTGATCGACGTGTTCCGCGATGGCCTGTCCCTCCGGGCGGATTTGCGTGACCTGATTATCCAGGCAGGGGACCGGGTGGTCTTGCGCTCGCCCGTATCGGAAGTCCTGACCCTGAAGGAAGCCGGCAGCATCGCAATCGGCGCATCAGCCAGCGATGTCCGCNCGGCATTCGAGCCGATCCAGACAAGCGAGACCGTGATCATGGAGGGCGTGATCGGGCCGCAATCCCGCCTGATCGGGCGGTCCNTGANGGGCCTCGGCCTTGCGCGCCTTTATGGCGTTTACGTGCTGGCCATTCATCGGCGNGGAGAGAATGTCACCAACACACAGGANATGCGGTTCGATGTCGGGGACACGGTCCTGCTTGAAGGGCCAGCGCGCGGGATGCGACAATTGTTCGATGACGGTATTCTCAACAATCTGACCGAGACGACCGAACGGGCAATCCGGCGCGCCAAGGCCCCGATTGCGATGGTGGCACTGGTAGCGGTGATGGGGCTGGCGGCGCTGGGCGTGCTGCCCATTGCGGCGCTGGCCCTGATTGCGGCAACGGCGGTGGTTGCGCTTGGCTGCCTGGACCATCAGGAAGCCTACCGGGCGATCAGATGGGACATCCTGATGCTGATTTTCGGCATGTTGGCGCTGGGGCTGGCCATGGAGAAGTCTGGCGCGGCAAGCCTTCTGGTTGGGCATCTGGCAGAGTTGACCGCCGGGTTTGGCCCGATCGCGGTGCTGGCCGTACTGTATCTGGTCACATCCTTCCTGACCGAAATCATGAGCAACAATGCCGCTGCGATCCTGCTGACGCCAATCGCGATTGGGCTAGGCGCGCAGCTGGGTATCGATCCGCGACCATTCGTGGTTGCGGTGATGTTTGCTGCCAGCGCCAGCTTTGCCACGCCTATCGGGTATCAGACGAATACGCTGGTCTACAGTGCAGGAGGATACCGGTTCTCGGACTTCCTGAAGATCGGTGTGCCGTTGAACCTTGTGATGTTTGCGGCCGCCATGATCGTCATTCCGATCTTCTGGCCGCTGGGCTGAGCACTACCAGAGTTCCCGGTCGGGGGAGGCGGCATCGGCCAGCTTGCCCATCAGGCGCTCAAGCTCCTGCTGCTCGTCTTCGGTCAGGGCGCCGGACAGCTTCTGCTCTTCCGCCAGGGCGATTGGGACAATGAGTTCATAGACGTCCCTGCCTGCAGGCGTGAGGAAGAGCTGGGACCGGCGACCATCGGTTTCGGACGTCTTGCGCTCCAGATACCCCATCTGGATCATCGCAGCGATGGCGCGGCTGACGGCAACCTTGTCCATCGCGGTCAGCTGGCCGATCTCGGTCGCGCTGATGCCGGGCCGGTCGCCGACGACGGCCATGACCCGCCACTGCCAGATCGACAGGCCAAACTCGCGATCATACAGCGCCGCAATCCGCGTCGAGATCGTGTTCGACAGGACAGACAGCCGGTAGGGCAGGAATTCGCGCAGGCGAAGCAGAGAGACATTATCGGAATCGGGCATGTCCTATTGATTGAGGGTTGCGCGCGTCGTGTCAATTAGTTACATATGAAACTAATAGCATTCATCCCGATATCACGATTGGAGCGCGCTTATGGCAGACCTGTTTGAGAACCCCGCCGGCCTTGACGGATTTGAGTTCATTGAGTTCTCCGCACCGGAAAAAGGCGTCCTGGAGCCGGTATTCGAGATGATCGGCTTCACCAGGATTGCCCGTCACCGCACGAAGGATGTTGAGCTGTGGCGTCAGGGTGGCATCAACCTGATCACCAATTACGAACCGCGCTCTGCCGCTTGGTATTTCGCGCGAGAGCACGGCCCCTCCGCCTGTGG